>JABMRP010001056.1 GCA_013202535.1 Planctomycetota bacterium | reverse complement strand
GTCGACGGGCATCTCGTCGACGGGCATCTCGTCGACGGGCATCTCGTCGACGGGCATCTCGTCGAAATCCTCGCCCACCGGCGTTGTTTCCGTCGGCTCCGTGCCGCCGATGTCCACCGGTTCGTCGTCGAGCCCGCCGAACTCGACGACGCCTTCGGCCGATTGATCGGCGTGGTCCGCTTCGCCGTTCCAGGGCGTGGGCAGTTGCTGCAAGTCGGCCCAGGCCTCTTCGATCCCATCGGCGGTGATCTGCCGGCGCCCGTCCGCGCAGGCCAGTAGCAAAGCATGGTCACAGACCTGATTCACCAGCCGGGGGATCCCGTCGGTCGCGCGGTGGACCCGACGCCGGGCCTCGACCGGAAACAGTGCGTCCGCCGTGCCGCCGACCGCCTCGATCTGGGCGCTGATGTATTGGTCGGTCTCGCAACCCTCCATCGCCTGCACGTAACCACGCACGACGGTCCGCTGGCTCAGGGAATCGAGCCGGGGGTTGGCCAACCGCTCCTCCAGCGACGGACCCCCCACCAGCGCCAACCGCACGCGCGGCCGGGCCGCGTGGATCTGGTTGGTCACCATCCGCAACTCTTCCAGAAGCCGCAACGACAGCGTATGCGCTTCGTCGACCAGCAGCACCATGTCCTCGGGACACCGCTGTTCGTCGCCAAGATAGTCGAACAGCGCCAGCCGCAACTCGCCGTCGTCCATATCCCGATAGGGCTGGCGCAACTCGAACAGAATCGCCTGCAACAGGGCCCTTTTCGTGCCCAAATGCCCGGCTCCCAACAGCACGACCTGATACGAGTCGGCCAACTGCCGAGCCAATACGTGGCAAAGCAGCGTCTTACCCGTCCCCGACGGACCGACGACCAATGCCGTCCCATCGCCGCGTTCCAGACACCGGCCCACCGACTCTCGGGCGGCCTCGATCGCGGCGGCGGGGAAATACTGATCCACACACGGCACGGCAGCGAACGGACGACCGGTGAATTCAAAAAATGTTTCGTACATCGCCTGCTTTCCCAGTTTTTCCTAGTCTCTCCAGCCGGTGCGCAAGGGGCAAGAAATCGCGCGCGGTCTCCCATGGGATCCATTCGGCACCATCGGCCCCCAGGCTCCAATCAGAGCAACCGACCCAACCGTTTCGGCCGGCATTCCCTCGGCGCGCAAGCGAAATAGGCAAACTGCAAAAGAGGTGCCTAATACAGCAACTCTGGGGATGGCCGACATCGGGGTGGAAGCGTGCAAGCACGCGCCCTACGCTTGCGGCTTCTTATTCCTGGCGTACCACTGCCGCAGCAGTTGTTGCCGGTCGGTGGCGGTCTTCGCGGGGGTTCGATCCCCGGGATCGGGGCCGTGCTCGACGCTCCAGCCGTCCCACTCGCGAAAAGCGTGGTAGGCCCAGTCCCAGCCGTTTTCCTCGAAAAGGTCGATGCAATCTCGGAGATAGTTCGCCGCGCTGTCGCCGGGCGCCCAGCGAATCGCGCTGAACTCGCCCAGGTAAACGTGGACGCCGTAGTCTCGCTGGTAGTCGATCGCCGGTTGCAGGGCGCGGCGGAGTTGCCCCTTGTCGTAGTGTTTGCCATCGACCGGCCCCGGGTAGTGG
Organism: Planctomycetota bacterium; assembly: GCA_013202535.1. Taxonomy (GTDB): domain Bacteria; phylum Planctomycetota; class Planctomycetia; order Pirellulales; family Thermoguttaceae; genus JABMRP01. The sequence continues at coordinate 600 of JABMRP010001056.1, read as the reverse complement.
ATGCCCTTGGGGTTGCCATGAATCCCCTGGTGCGTGAACTGATGCGGAATGTACATATGCACGCTGTAAACGACCCCCTCGACGGGAAGCGGCTCGAAGAAATCGAGCGACGCCGGGCTACCCCAGGGGGCCGGTTCGACGACGATCGCATGGTCGGGATCGATGCGGCGAACGTTCTTCGCGGTTTGCAGCGCCAGGGATCGCCAGTCCAGAAGCCCCTGGCCCACGATGCCCTCAACGGGCTCGTTGACCAGATCGTAGCCCCAAACGGTCGTATTACCCCGATAGCGCCGGGCGATCTTGTCCCATGCCCGCAGGAAGGCTTCCTGGTGCATCTTTTCGGCGAACATGCGGCAGCGACTACTCTGATCACGCCCGCCGGGCGGCGTGTGCAGGTCGATCAATACCTTTAGGCCGACCTCCCGGCACACCGGCAGAAGCTCGTCGAGATGGACCAGAGCCGATTCGAGCCACGCTTCGTACGCGGCGACGTCGGCCTTGTCGGCCGGGCCGTTGGGAAAACCACCCCAGATTAACTGCCAGCGCACGTGATTGGCGTTCCACTGGCGGCCCAACACGCGCAAGTCTTCGGCCGTGACG
>JABMRP010001055.1 GCA_013202535.1 Planctomycetota bacterium | reverse complement strand
GGAACCGAGGGGAACCGAGGGGAACCGAGGGGAACCGAGGGGAACCGAGGGGAACCGAGGGGAACCGAGGGGAACCGAGGGGAACCGAGGGGAACCGAGGGTCGGGCCTTGTTTTTTGTTTCTTGGGCAACAAAGCGGTCTGTCCTTGCCTCAAGAAACAAAAAACAAGGCCTGTCACCTTTTGTCCAGGGAGCCCCAGTTCGCCGCATGCTGGGGGCTCGCTACGCTCGACCACCAGGCACCCGCGAGGCAGCCTTTTGCCCTCGCTGACGCTTCGGGTTACTAAGTCAACAGCCCCCGAGCTCGAACGCAGCCACTACCACTCGACCGAAATGGCGGCCGTGGTTACGCCGGCACCGACCGAGCAGAGCACGATCTTATCGCCCGGGTGGAGGCTTTCCTCCAACTCGGTCAGCGCGATGGGGATGCTGGCGCTGGACGTGTTGCCGACCCGATCGACGTTGAGATAGTAGCGGTCGAACGACACGCCGCTTCGCTTGGCCGCCGCCTTGAGGATACGCCCGTTGGCCTGGTGGGGAACGACCCAACGTGTGTCGTCGGCCTTCCACCCGGTCTTGACCAGACAGTCGCGAACGAGCATGGCGAAGCTCTCGGTGGCCAGGCGGAACAGGGCCGGGCCGTCGACGCGGATCCACGGATCGGCCGAGCCATGCCCGTTGGCCACGAGGTAACCGGGCTCCTCGCGCCGGGCCATGCGCAGGCCTCGCGAATCGGCGCCCAAAATGATCTGACGGATGCGGTGTCCCGTATTTCCCGCCGAGATGATCGCCGCTCCGGCTCCGTCGCCGAAGATGAAGCACGTATTGCGGTCCGACCGGTCCAGGAGCCGCGACTGCATGTCGGCCCCGACGGCCAACACGTTTCGGGCCAACCCCGAGAGGATCATCCCCCGGGCCATCGAGACGGCGTAGAGCCAACCGGAGCATGCGGCGTTGAGGTCGAAGGACGGCACGTTGCACAAGTTGAGCCGATCCTGCAACACGCAGGAGGTCGAGGGCATGGCGAAGTCGGGCGTGGTGGTCGAAAGGATCACCGCGTCGATGTCGCCGGTCGAGATGCCCGAGTTGCGGATCGCCTCCAGCGAGGCGGCGTAGGCCATGTCCGAGGGTTTCTCTTCATGGGAGGCCCAATGCCGGCAGCGCACGCCGGTCACTTGTTCGACGTACTCCTCGGAGATGCCGGGAAAGGAGTTGGCCAGTTCGGCGTTGGTCACGACGCGCTGCGGCAGGTAGCCGCCGATCCCCAAAATGACCGTCCCCTGCTCGACGTCGGCGGCCGTCCGGACGGGCGCCGAGACGGGTGGGGGTAAAGGGATCTCGTCGGCTTCGGCGGCCGGAGGAATCCAATCCTTCATCGCCGGATCGGAGGTCTCGATTTCCATGACCGGATCGGAGAACGAGATCGTTTCGCCCTCGAGATGCAGCAACCGGATCACGAGGCCGTCGCACGGGGCCTCGAAGTCGAAGACCGCCTTGGCGCTGTCGATTTGTGCCAGTGCCTGCCCTTTGTCGAAGCGGTCGCCTTCGGCCAGATACCACTCGATCACCGTCGCTTCGGTTTCCGAAGCGCCTTGGGCGGGCAGGTAGAGCGACATGCGAAAACTGTTGCCGTCCATCACCTCTCTCCGATCATTCTCTCAACGGTTGCCAGGATCTTGTCGGCGTTGGGCCGGCAGTAGGTTTCCAGTTCGGGGGCAAAGGGGACCGGCAGGTCGGGCGCGGCCAACAACTGCGCCGGACATTTCAACGTGGCCCGGCCGTGACGGAGAACCTGCGAGATGATCCGATTGCCCAAACCGCCCGACTCGCCGCATTCCTGTACCACCAGCAGCCGCGAGGTCTTCTCCACCGAGTCGATGATCGGGTCGAGATCCAGCGGCTGCAATACGAACGGATTCCACACCTCGACGGAGTACTTGCTGCGAGCCGCCGCCGCGGTCGCCTCGTGAACCATTGCACCGGTGGCCACGATCGTCACGTCCTCGCCCTCGGTGTAGCGGCGCGATCTCCAGACCGAGCGCACGTCGCCGTCGAAATCGACCGGGCCGCTCTTGCTCCAGTAGAGCAGCTTGTGCTCGAAGACCAGGCACGGGTTGCGATCGGCGAAACCGGCGATCAGCGCCTCGTAGGTTTCCTGTGCCGTGGCCGGGTAGAGAAGCTTCAGCCCGGGGAACCGGCCCCACAACCCTTCGTATTCACCCGAATGAAAGGCGCCCATCGTCAGCCCGCCGCCACAGGGAAGCCGCATCAGCAGCGGCGCGTCGCAACCCGAGCGAAAGTGCCACGTACCCGCGTTGAGGCCCAGTTGGGTGACCGCCTCGGTCGAAAAATCGGCGAACTGGAATTCCATGATCGGAAGACCGCCCACTTGCGATGCACCCAGACAGAATCCGACCAGTCCCGACTCGCACAAGGGCATGTCGACCACGCGCTGGGGACCGTGCCGGTCGATGAGCCCCTTGCAGGTCTTGAATGCCGATCCGTAGGTGCCGACGTCGAGCCCGACGAGAAACGCCCGCGGGTGGTCGGTCAGAATCGAGTCGAGCGCCCGGTTGACCGCCTCGCCGTTCTTCAGTCGCTTGGCCTGGAACGGCTTGACGGGCGCCGGCGAGGACGAGGCATACACGTCGCCGCGACGCACGACCGGATCGGGCCGAGCAACCGGCACGGCCCGGGCGATCACCTCGCTGACTTCCTCTTCGATCTCCTGCTCCCAGGCGGCAACCTCGTCCTCGGAAACCGAGCAGGCCTCCAGCAGCCGCGCGCGGGTCTTGGGCAGCGGGTCGCGCTGTTGCCACTGGGCCATTTGTTCGTCGCTGACGTAGTCGGCCTTGTCGTAGGCGGCGTGTCCCACCAGACGCACGGTGCGGCACTCAAGGATTGCCGGCGCCGGGTCCTCGGCCATGGCGGCCAGGGCGTCCCAGACGGCCGTGTAGACCTCCCAAACGTCGGTGCCGTCGATCGTGCGTCCCGTGATGCCGTAACCGGCGGCCCGGTCGGAGAGATTCTCGCAACGGTATTGGGCGCTGGTCGGCGTGGAAAACGAGAGGCCGTTGTTCTGTACCACAAACAGCACCGGCGAGCGGCGCACCGAAGCGATGTTCAGCGCCTCGTGAAACTCGCCCGTGCTACTGCCGCCGTCGCCGACCACCGCCAATCCGAAGACCTTCTCGCCGCTGCATCGAGCCGCCCAGGCGCCGCCGACCACCAGACTCAGCATCTTGCCCAAGTGGCTCATCATCGGCAGTCGCCGGTTACGGGCGTCGCCATGGTGGCAGTTGCCTTCGCGCCCATGGGTCAGGCTGTCGGCATTGGCCATATACTGGCATACCAACTGATAGGGGGTCGCGCCGAACAGCAGATGGGAGGCGAAATCGCGGTGCAGAAACGAGACGATATCCCGTCCGGGACGCAGAGGCAGGGCCATCCCCACCGCCGTGGCCTCGTTGCCGTTGCTTTGGGTCACCGTCCCCTTGACGTACCCCTTCTGAAACAATTCCAGCAGCCGCGCCTCGATGCGACGCGAGCGGACCATCGTGCGATAGGCCACCGGAAGCAACGCTTCGAGCGAGAGTTTCTCCGGAAACTGGACAACGGCGGAAGCCGGGATTTCGGCGGACGACTGGATCAACGGAACACACCTCGAAAAATGGGAAGTTCCAAAACACTAGCCAACCTGCGCATGATGCGAAGATCAGCCCTTGAATCGGTCGCGCATTGTACTGGTATTCACTGGATGAGTCATCCCCGAGGAGACCTTCGCCGACGCGACCCAACGGAATGATTACGCCGCGATTACCTGCTCATTACCTTCCCCGCTGTGGGGCTTCACGGCCTGGCAAAATAAGGCGTCTACACAGCATAGGGTGACTTAGGGATTTGCGGTGAGCATGGATCGCATCGGCTCACCCTTTATTCATCGACACGAATTTCGAGGATCTCGAATCGCAACGTGCCCTGGGGTACTTCGATTTCGGCCGTCTCGCCCACTTTCTTGCCCATTAGGCCCTGGGCCAAAGGACTGGTCACGAGAATCTTGCCCGTGTCATAGTCTTCTTCTCCGGCACCGACCAGCGTGAATTCTTCCTCGTCGTCGAATCCCAGATCCTTCACCTTCACGGTCACACCGAAGGAGACCTCCTCGGTGTTGATTTTCGAGAGATCGATCAGCGCGGCCCGGGAGAGCTTGTCGCGGAGGAGGTTGATCTTGGCCTGGAGCATGCCTTGGCTTTCCCGCGCGCCGTGATACTCGGCGTTTTCGCTCAGATCGCCCTCGCCCCGGGCGATGGCGAGTCGTTCGAGAATGATGGGCATCTCGACGGTATCGAGGTGCTCCATTTCGGCTTTCAGCTTATCGTAGCCCTTGCGCGTCATGGGGATGCGGTCTGACATGGCTTATTCTCCCGCCATCGTGAAGCAAAAGGCGACCACCCCGCCAGAGGGGGCAGTCGCGTTCGGTAGGGTTTGGATCAGACGGTCATTCTGAGCCATTGGGCCGCTGGTGTAAAGAGCGAACCGAGATCATGCCAGCCATCGGGCCACGTCGGCGGCCCAGTAGGTGAGAATGATATCGGCGCCGGCCCGGTGCATGGCGGTAAGCGATTCGATGGCCACGGCCCGCTCGTCGATCCACCCCCGCTCGGCGGCCGCCTTGACCATGCTGTATTCGCCCGAGACGTTGTAGGCGGCCAGGGGAACGCCGGGCATTCGCTCGGCGACCATGCGGATGATGTCGAGATAGGCCAGCGCCGGCTTGACCATGACCAGATCGGCCCCTTCGTCCAGATCGAGTTGGACTTCGCGAAGCGCTTGCTCGGCCGCGGCGGCCGGATCCATCTGGTAACCGCGGCGATTGCCGGCCTGGGGCGTGCTCTCGGCCGCCTCGCGAAACGGACCGTAAAAGGCGCTGGCATACTTGGCCGCGTAACTCATGATGGGGAGATGTGAAAAATCGGCCCCGTCCAGCCCGCGGCGAATGGCGCCGACCATACCGTCCATCATGCCGCTGGGAGCCACCATGTCGGCACCGGCCCGGGCGTGGCTGACCGCCTGCCGGGCCAGCAGTTCGAGCGTGGCATCGTTGTCGACGTCGGTCCGCCCGGTCGTATCGCCGAGAATGCCGCAATGGCCGTGATCGGTATACTCGCAGCAGCAGACGTCGGTTATGACCAGTAGCTCGGGAGCCGTCTGCTTGGCCACGCGCACCGCCTGCTGCACAATGCCGTCGTCGCTCATGGCGTCGCTGCCGATCGCGTCTTTTTCCTCGGGGATGCCGAAGAGGATAACGCCGCCGAGTCCCAGTTCGGCGGCCTGACTGATGGGCTCGACCAGCAGGTCGGGCGAGAGCTGAAAATGGCCCGGCATCGAGGGAATCTCCCGGCGAAAGTTCTTGCCGGCTCGGGCAAACAGTGGCAAGATCAGATGGGCCGGCGACAAGCGGGTTCGCCGCACCAGGGAGCGAACGCCCGGATGCTGGCGCAAGCGGCGAAGTCGCGTGGCGGGAAAGCCGGGATGGGCGGGCAAGTGATGATCGGACATGACGGTTCGCGTTCTCTCGATGTGGAAACGGGGTTCTTGGTGGCTGGGCACCCCTGTTTCAAGTGTACGCACTTCTTCAACGGGTTGCCAGTACCGCTGCCGTCTCAGTCGCGCCGGTAGAGGTGGACGACGTCGCCCTGGCGGTTGATGTAGCACCGGGCGCCGTCGATCCAATAGCCGTCGGGAAGAAAGGGTGTCACGAAAGCCCGAAACGGTTCCTGACACCTTTTCTC
>JABMRP010001054.1 GCA_013202535.1 Planctomycetota bacterium | reverse complement strand
CGGTTGATCTCGTCGGCCAGCAACAGGTTCGTGAAGACCGGCCCCTGCATGAACTGCAGCTCCCGGGTACACTTCACCGGGTCGTCCTGGATGATCTCGGTCCCGGTGATGTCCGCGGGCATGAGGTCCGGGGTAAACTGAATGCGTTTGAACTCCAGGTTGAGCGCTTCCGCCAGCGAGCGGATCAGGAGGGTCTTGGCCAGGCCGGGCACGCCGGTGAGCAGCACGTGCTCGCCACAGTAGAGGCCCAGCAGCACGTCCTCGACGACGCGATCCTGTCCCACGATGGCCTTAGCGATCTCCTCCCGCAGCGCCTCGGTGCGCCCAGGCAGGGTTTCAATGAGTTCGTTGGGGGGTGGCATGGCAATCGGATATTCCTTTCAAGATGCGGATTGTTGGTGGGAGTGGGTTGGCGGGAGTGGGTTGGTGGGAGACGATTATCCTATGTTAACGTGGCTTGCCTGTCTATTGCCTCACCACAGTGAGGGCAAGGCGGAACAATCCGCTCGTTCGCGATAGTCATCAGTCCCTCCCTCACGCGAGCCATCCAGATGCTTCACCCTCCAGCGCCAACCAGAGCGCCAAGCAGCACGGGGAACCCGTAGTACCAGCCGTGCTCTCAGATCGGAAAGCTCTCCACGGCGAATGCTGTAGAAGATCATCTTCAGCGTCATTCTTCTGCCACCGCAAGGTCTGGAGTGTCCCCAACACCGCCCTATCCGAATCTGGGTTCGATAACCAAGCGGCCATTGCGGTTGCGCGGATAAGATGTCACTGCCAGGCGACCAGCCTCCCGTCGCCGGTGACGAGAAACAGACGACTTCCTGCCGCGGACATGCCGTCGAAACGGGGCGCCCAGGGGACTCGCGTTTGCGAGAGCTGCTGGCCGGTCGCCGGGTCGATCGCCAGCAACACGCCACCTTGCCGACCTTCCAAAGCGCCGAGCGGATCGTCCGGGTCCAAGACGTCGGGCGGGCCGGCCGCGAAGAGCGTGTCGCTTGTCAAAGCCATGGCTTCGATGCGGACCGGAAGGTACTGTTGCCACACCGTCGGCGTGCCGCGCGTAAAGCCGGATCCCTTATCCGTCTCGATCGTGAAATTGTCGTGCCGATTGGTGATCGAGTGGCCGTCGTACTTGTACGGCTTCATCAACGTGTCGGGCAGCCACTGGATCGGCTCCGGCGCATCGGGATCGCCCACGAGGAACGGCCGGGTCGTGTTCTTGTCGCAGAAGAGAAGGTAGCCGGTCGTCTGGGGAAAGAACAGCGGGCTATGGATATTCCGCTCGACGAACCATTTCGTCGCCCAGGTCTTCTCCGCGTCGAACACCAGCAAGTTGCCCGACTTGGGCGCCATCAACAGAAAATAGAAGCCGGGCCAGCGATTCCCGTGGCTCCAGAAGATACGGTTGAAGCCGGTGTCGTCGAGCATGCCGCCGGTGGCGATGAGATGATCCTCGCCGAGGTAGCGGTCGCCGTAGCGCGTATTCCACTTGGTCTCGATGCGGTTCAGCTCCGCGTCGAACATCTCCTGGGCACAGAAGACGTGCTTGCCGTCGGTGGTCAGCACGTCGATGTTCGACCCGTCCATGGCGAAGTGCTCGCCGATATCCTTCGAGAGATCGGGCTGCGGCTGTTCGACGTGGGTGTAATGGACGACGTTGCCCGATTGCGGCTCGAGGGCATAGAGATGAGCCCCGCCGTCGATGAGCGTCGAGCGTCCCGCCGCGACGTACGCCAAGGAGTTCATCACCAACACGGTTCCATGCACGGGCCAGGGTGATTCGACTTGCCCAAAAGCAACGATTCGCCGCTCGTTTGGCGCGGCCCGAAATCGCCAGACCAACTCGCCGCTGGATGCGTCCAGACAGTAGACACTCCCGTCATTGGCGCCAAACAGCAGCAAACCCGAATGATACGTGGGCGATGAATCGATGCGTCCGCCGGCGACGAATTTCCATAGTTGCTCGCCGGTGGCCGTATCGAGGCCGTAAACCGTCTGGCGATCGACCGCGGCGACGAAGACTTTGCCCGCCGCGATGGTTGGCTGCGTGAGCTTGCCCCCCAGCGCGATTTCCCATTGTTTGTGCAACTCGCGCGAGACTTTCGCCTGCCGGTTCGAGCCGCTGCGTTTGGCGTCGGCACGGTAAGTCGGCCAGTCGGCCGCGGCCGCCGGCGCGGCGAGCGGGCTTCCGTAAGCGGGGCCTCGCACGAGACGCCCCGGCGAGCGCGGGTCGAGCATGGCGGTGGTGTCGGCGCCGCTGGTTGCCGCCAGACCGTCTATCTTCGAGCCTATATAGCAGAAACACTGGTCGGGCGGCGTGTAGAGCAGCCCGTTGCAGGGTAGTATGCCGTAGCTGCAGGAGCCGCGCAGCCAGTCGTGACGCATGTGGTCGTTGCCCTGGAGGTCAAGGAATTCGGCGCCGCGTTTGGGATAGATGATGAACCGGTCGGTCGCCTTGCTTCGATAGCAGCGCAGATGATGGCCCGGCGACACGGCGTTGGCAACGTCGATGGTCCGGCGCAGCTCGCCGGTGCGGAAGTCGTAGCCGAGGAGCCGGGCGCCCGCCTGTCGTGAGAGCGTGGGCCAGTGCTCCTGGCGCTGTTCGAGGATTCCGCTGGTCAGTTGAACACGCCAGACCAGATCGCGGATCACAAGCAGATCGCGGCCCGTGCCGGAACCTTGCCAGAGGTGCTTTCCGTCGGCTAGCGAGAAAGCGTTTGCGCCGCCTTTGCCGCTGATCAACACAACGTCCTTGTGGATCACGACGATGCCGCCGCCCGGAGTCTCGACTTTCCAACGCAATTGGCCACCTTGCCGATCGTAGCAGAGCAGGGTTGGGCCGCGTTGGAAGACGACCGCGTCGCCGTCGGCGGCCAGACTCAGCCGATTGATGCTGCCGACGTCCTGCGACCATCGGGTCTTGCCGGTCGTGGCGTCGAGAGCCATCAGCCTTGTCGAGATTTTCTCGCCGCGCCGCGTTGCTTCGTCGGCTTGGGAAGGCCGAACCCGGGCAAGAACCGTGTCGTCGGCGACAATGATCTCCTGAGTGCCCTCCGTACCCTGGCAATGTGTGATCACGTTGCCGGTTGCGGCGTCGAGGATGCTGATCGGCGCGTCGTGAAACCCCAGCGTGACGTAGACGCGGTCGCCCACGGCAACCAGACGCCGCGGCACTTCGGCCGGAAATCGGCCCCGCTGGCCGCGAAGCGTCCGCCAGTCGGCCGTTCGGATCTCCGGTTTCCACTCCTGCCAACCCCACGGCTTCAGCGGCCGTTTCCAGAGGAGCACGCCGTTGAAGGCGTCCCGGGCGATCAGTACCCAACGGGCGGGAAATCGCTGGTCGGTGATTCCAATCGGTCCTTCATCGAGGATATAGAAGAGGCGTCCGTCGGCCGAGACCATCGCCGGCAGGCTGGAGTCGATTTCGTGACTGCGGCAGTACTTCGGTTCGACGATCCACTGCAATGCCGTGGCAGGCGCCACCCGCTGGTCCGCCGCCACGGCGTTGCCCGTCGCGCTGTGCAGAAAATGGGTCCAGTGATCCATCTCCTCCGGCCACGCTTTTCTGGCGATCCGCAACTCTGCCGCCGGCCCTTCCCGGGAGCAAGACACACCGCCGGGAGCCAATACGCGCATGATCTCTTCACGCGAAACACCGGCACCGTCGCGATCTGCGCCGGCTTCGTGCAAGACGATCAGGTTGACCAGATGGTCGGCATAGGGCAGCGTTTTGCCGTCGAACCGGTCGACGGACACCTTGCCGCAAAGGCCGAGCCCGTGGATGTGTTCCCGGGCCCCGGCGACCTGGGCGGGGTCGGAGTCCAGGCCGTGGACCACGGACCCGTTGCCCGCGTAGAGTGCCGCGGTCAAACGTCCGTCGCCGCAGCCGAGGTGGACGATCAACCCGCCCGTGTATTCCGCGCCGGCCAGAATCCTCTTCGCTTCCGCCGCATCCGGAGAATCCACTCGGGGTGCGCCGGCAGCCGGCGATGCCGAGACGGCCAGGAAAGCCAACAACGCAACCACCGCCCGTTGCGGTCGGCTCAACACGATACTCATTCGCACGGCGTCACCTCACTTTTTGTCCCTGGTATGGTGAACTCCAAACAGTATACCCGATCCGCCCCGGTCATGGCAGGACGTCGATCGCCACGTTCTGTTTCGTCAAGCTGGCCCGCAATTGGGCGATGTCGACCTGTCGGGCGGAGATGCCGTGCCGGGTGGCCAGGGCCGCGGCGTTTCCGGCCGCCTGCCCCAGGGTCATCATCGTCCGGCAGAGCCGGCACGACGAGGCGGCGATGTGCGAGAAACTGGCCGCGCGGCTGGCAATCATCAGGTTCCGCATTCCGACGGGTAGGAGACAGCGGAAAGGCACGCCGTAAGGGCCGTTGGGCACTTCGTAAAGCCGCCCCTTGCGCCCGTGAATGTCGACGGCGTGATCGCTGATCGCGATGATGTCCTCGTGCTTCTGGTTCTTCACTCCGGCCTGGCAGTCCTGCTCGGTGAGCACGTACTCGCCCAAGATGCGGCGCGTTTCGCGGACGCCGATCCGTGGGGCAACGCCGGCGATCGCCCATGTGCCGTATCCTCTGCCCGCCACGAAACGGGTCCAGCGCGAACCGTCGTCGGCCGGTAGCCGCTGCAACCAGAAGAAGTGTTCCAGCACGCGGCGATAGCCCTCGTGCATCAGCCGGCTGTAGTCGTCCCGCAGCACGGCGTTGCCGTCGAGCATACCCACGGCGTTGAGCAGGTGGTCGCCGTTGGGCAGCACGACGATGTGAACCGGTTTGCGGCAGATTCCCTCGGGGATCTCTTGGGGTAGATAGGGCTTTTGCGCGGTGCCCGTGTCGGTGATGCGATAGCAGAGGGTCAGCCCGTTGAGCGACATCTCGGCCTCTTCCGGCGCGGTCGGTTCGTTGTACCGCGACTTGGGGTCCTCGCCGATATGGAATTCGCAGCCGGCGTCGACACAGACGTCGCCGTCGGCCGTGCAATCGATGAACGTATTCGCTTCGATCAACAGGCGCTTGCCGGCGAACCACGCCTCGACCGCCGTAACGCGGTCGTTTTGGACACGGGCACGGAAGAAGGTCGTTCCCAACAGGACCCGGCAGCGCTGGGTTGTTTCCAGGGCACAACGGGCGACGTAGTTCAGCGCCCGCGGCTCGAAGGGCAAACCGCGACCGCCCCGTCGCGGCGAACCGCTCGCGTAGTCGGGATACGTAACGCCCAGCGGGTCGGCTTTCATCATCTCGTACAGGTCGCGGGGGATGCCGTCGGCCCCGGAGACCGGCTCCCAAGTATGCACCCAAGCGTTGGTCGACGTGCCGCCGAGGATCGACTCCTGCTCCAGCAGCACGACGTCGGCCCCGGCGCGAGCGGCCGCCAATGCGGCCCCAATCCCGCCGCTGCCGCCGCCGACAACGCAAACTTCCGTGCGCAGATACTCTTGGGGTACGTCCGCCGCCGCGATCTCCGCAGTCTGGCCCAGGACCGGTCGGGCAATCCCCGCGGTCGCCCCGGTCACGAGGGCTCCCATCGCCGTTCGTCTGCTGATCTTCATGCGCGTGGCTCCTGCACGGCTCTTTGGGTTGACATTGCCTCAGTTCCTCAAGTGCTTGTGCGGTGTATAGTAGCCATCTCGCTCCGCGAGATGTAGCCTTT
>JABMRP010001053.1 GCA_013202535.1 Planctomycetota bacterium | reverse complement strand
GCGAAGCGGCGACGGAAGGGTAGTCGGGGAGGGGATTGGGGGCCATGGGCGGCTTGCCCGCCTTGTTTTCCCAGGACTCGGCAAGGGCGGGCAAGCCGCCCGTGGCACCCGTTTCCACGTACCGACGCTTTTCAACCGGCTGCTACAACACGTCTTCCTCCGCCACCGGCTCCTTCGGTTTCATCCGATCCGGCAGATCCTCCTCACTGAGCTTCGGCGCGTTCTTATAGGGGTTATACAGCGGATCGCCCACCAGGACCATCGCCCAGGAGTTGAACGCCTTGGTCCGGTAGAACGTTTCGACCAGCGTGTACTTGCCGGTCAGCAATAGGGGGAAGAAGTCGTCGGGCGGGGGAAACGCCGCCAGGTACGGCTCGTGGGCCGGGCCCAGCGTGGCGGTGATGCCGTCTTCCAAGGCCGCGTTGCACCACACCTTGCCGCCGTGAACACGCAGCCGGGTCGCCTCGGAACTGGCCATGTGATAGCCGACCGCACCCGGGCGCCAGTCGAAGGCGTCGAGGTAGTTGCCCAGCCGATACCAACCGCAATAGAGCGCCGCGTCGGGGCAATCGCCCGGCTGAAACAGCTTGTCGTTGTCGTCGAGTACAACCTCCAAGTCGGTGTGCTTCTTCAGCCGCTCGGCCAGATCGCGGACCGACTGATCGTAAATCGCGTAGGAGCCGCGCCCGTGCTTTTGCGGATCGTATTTGATCCCCCGGGCGTCGAGGTAAACCTTTCCCTCCAGGCCCTTCGTCTCGGCCGCCTTGGCCATGTCGATCAGGTTGGCCGCCTGATCCCAGGTGGGGGCTGCCAGTCGCGAGACCATCAGGGTGCGGCGATTCGGCTGCGCGGGCAGCTTGTCGAACTGGTAGTGCAATAAGTTGGGCACCCAGCGAAACAAGGGGTAATCGGGCCACAAGACCAACGACAGCTCGCTATCGAAACTCGAGTACGTCTCGTTCGTGGCAAGCAACTTCTGCTCGGCGTCGATCCAGCGAATCGCGCCGACCAGACCGCCCGTCTTCACCAACAGGCCCAAGAGCTGCGCGTCGCGGGTCTCGCTGTCGCGCTGGGCGGAGAGCGCTTGAAGCTGCCGCAGCGCGGGGACAATTTGCTTTTTCACTTGATCGAGACGCTGGATCATTTGCGGCGGCAGTTTCGGATTATCGCGCTGGGCTTCCAACATTCGGACCCATGCGGCCACACCGCCGCCGGCCACGAACAGCCGCTCGAATTTCGCTCCCTCTTGCTTCTTCTTTTCTTCGGCATCGAGTTCCTGAAGCCGTTTCTGGGCTTCTTTCAATGCCCCGTCGAGCCGGGCGCCCAGATCGGCGATCGCCGCATCCGCGGCCAGCGGCTCCCGCGCCGTCGGTTTCTCCTCGGTGGCCACCGCGTCGAGCAACTTGACCAACTCGGCGCAATTCTTGACGAGATTTCCCCGCGCCTTGGTCAGAAAGTCGCCCCGGGCAATCACCTCCGGCGCGTCGACCCCGCGCCGGCCGATCATCAGCGGTACGTCCCAACAGGTGACCAGGCAGCGGATCTTGCCGTCGGGATCCGTCTCGGCCAGCCACTTGCGAATATCGTCGCGCATCTGGTCGTCCCAAGTGGCCCGCGGCAGGACACGGTCCGGTTTGCCCAGCAGGCGATGGATGTGCGACTTGGGAACGCCCCGAGCCTCGGCATAGTACTCGGCCAGGCGCCTCGATTCGAGACTGGCGTCCATCGCCAAAATGGCCACTTCCTCCGGCCGCAGTTCCGCCCGGGCCGTCGTCGCAACGGTCGCGAGCAAAAGGGTCGCCAGCACGGTACGCATATTCCTGCTCCTCTTCGGATTGTTGTGAACGATTACTACCCCCCTCATCGTAGGCGGTTTCCGGCCGGACGACAATGGCCGGGGGTCGCGATTTGCCGTATAATTCGTTCGTTCGTTTAGCCCCGGCACTTGTGCCCGGCGTTTGGCGTCCACCCAGATCCCAAAACGCCGGGCACAAGTGCCCGGGCTAAACGGAATCTCTTTCCGGCGAACAGATCAAAGGATCCCTTCCGATGAAGATCACCCGCGTCGAGCCGTTCATTCTTCACGTCCCGGTGACCGGCGCGCGGATCGCCGACAGCGCCAACCAGATCACCCACTGGGGAGCACCCGGCGTCGTGCTGCACACCGATGCCGGGGTCCAAGGCTACGGTTACACGGGCACCCTGGGGTATCTGCCCATCGATCGGCTGATCCGCCAGTGCATTGCCGACGCCTATTCGCCGCTGCTAGTGGACCAGGACCCGCGCGACGTGCGGGCGCTTTGGCAACGGTTGCACAGCTTCCCGGGCATCCGCTGGGTCGGCCGCGCGGGCGTTACACAAATGGCCTTGGCCGCGATCGACGTGGCGCTCTGGGATATCAAGGCGAAACTGGCCGGCGTGCCGCTCTGGAAACTGCTCGGCGGCAGCGAGTCCAAACGGGTCGAGGCCTACAACACCGACGGCGGCTGGCTCAACTGGTCG
>JABMRP010001052.1 GCA_013202535.1 Planctomycetota bacterium | reverse complement strand
TCGTCGAACTGCGTCGTCTCGGCGGTCCTTTTCGTGTCCAGAGTCGCCGCAGCCGTGACGACGGCCCCGACCTTCAACTCGGCGGCCTTCCACTTCGCCTCGTCGACCGTTTCGACGGCGCGTGAGAAACTCGCGTAACTGATCGTGCAGGCCAACAGCAACGTTGCCGCCGAGGCAAGCGCCCAGGGCTTCTTCTGGCGTATCAACCGCGCGTCGGCCATCGACCGGGGCAACATGTTGGTGCGCATCTTGCCCAGGTCCAACCCCTGTACGGCGAGACCGTAACAGACACCGAACCCCATGATGTTTCCGGCAAACGCCGGCGCCGTGACAACCTCCGGGCCCACCAGGCCGCGGAACGTCTCGACCCGCTTGACGTCGTAACCGAGGCTCTTGGCCAGGTAACCCTGCAAACCGGGTAGCTTCATGACGTTGCCCAGCGCCACCAACCGCCCGATCTTCGCCTTGCGGTCCAAACTGCAAAAGAAACCGATCGAACGCTGCACCTCGGTCACCAGATCGTTGAATACCGGCCGCATCGCCTGGAACACGGCCTTGGGATCCTGCGCTTGCGTGGCGTTGCGTTTGAGGTGTTCGGCCTTGGCGAACGTGAGCTTGAGTTCCTTCGTCAGGGCCTTGGTGAAATGATTGCCACCCAGGGGGATGCTCCGCTGCCAGACCCGGTATCCGTTGGTCACCACCAAATCCGTGGCGTCGGTCCCCAGCGACATGATGACGGTCGATTCGGGCGGGTCGTCCGGATCGTATTCGTCGGCCGAGGGAAGATTGTGCAACTGGTCGAAGAGCAGGTAGTTGTACAACGCCAACGGGGTCAACTGGACCAGGTCCATCTCGATGCCCGCGTTCTGAAACGGCCGCAGCGCCCGATACAATTGATCGAGCTTCATCGCGAACAGGCCGATCTCCGTGTCCAGCGCGAAACCTTCCTCTTCGCTCCCCACGCCCATCTGCTGGTATTCGAATTTCACGTCTTCCAGCGCGAAGGGGATCTGCTGCTTGGCCTCGTAGCGGACAATGTCCGGGATCTTCTTCGATTCGACCGGCGGCAATTTGATGAATCGGGCCAGCGCGTTCTGGCCGGAAACGGAGACCGCGACCCGAGTCCCCCGCACGTCGTTGCGGGAAAGAAATTGCTGAAGTGCCTCGGCGACCAACTCGCCCGGGTCGGCACCCGGTTGTGTGAGAATCTTCGGATACTCGATGTAGTCGAAGGCCTCGGCCACAATCCGATCGTCGGCCTCGTCGTGCAAGCGGCATCGAAGGGCCTTGAATGCACACTGTCCAACGTCAATCGCCCATATCGCGTCACCGCGCGCCATTGTCTCACCCCCTCACTACTGTTCCAGATTCTTGCCGCTGTAGAAAGTCGGTCTATTGAAATAGAACAGCGACCGCAACGGAAGAATCACCGCGAGAAAAGGAAGTCCAGCAGAGTAGCTATCGTCTTTACCTAATCTATCGCAACATGGGGGTCCGTGTCAATTATATGCTTCGGCGAAGGGAAAAAGAGACCGTACCCGTCTTTCGAGGGGGTGGCGAGTTTCTCTCAGACGTTGAGGGCAACGCTTGACCGTTTAGCCTGGGAATCGGCAAATCATCCATCGGCGGTCGATGAATGCCCAAAAAGCCGCTGCGGGGCCCGTGCGATGACCACGGCCCGCATCTCGACGTGGCGAGGCCTCTCGGCTATGGTGGACAGGTTGGAATCTGGGATTCAATGGAGCTGACATCGCAATTACCCCCACTGAAGTGGGTGACTACAGGCTGCCGAGGATGAAACTTACCCAACTCACCACCCTTTTGCCCTGTCAAAGCCTCGAAGACCTGACGCTCGACCGAGCCGAAGACGAAGCGGAACAGATTCTTGGGGCCTGGTCGACCCTCTGGCATCCGGCCTTGCTCGCCGCAGCGCGCTGCTTGCCCATCTGGAGCAGGGCGGAATGCCCACCCGAAGAACCCGCCGACGCCCTGATCATCGTTCCCGAGTGTTGTGAGTCGCTGGTACCGGAAGATTGGTTTGACAAGGCCGAAAGCGCCGGGGCACTCGTCCTTCGCCATCTTCCCAACCGCCCGGCCATGATCGCCGCCGCCCTGGAGCGACTGGCCGAGGACCCCGCGCACGACCTTGGCAAACTGCCGGACGACTTGGCGGCGAATTTCCTGGCGATGGGTTTCTGCCATTTTCAGGTCGAATTGCTCACCCGCCAGCTTCGCTACATGAGCAATCTCGACGAATCGCAGATGCAGATCGTGGCATTGGATGCGGCCGATGCCGCGCTGGCCGGCAACAAGGAGGCGGCCTACGAGCATCTCCGTAGCGGTTTCGATCTGCTGACCGAGGCGCGCGAGTATTTCTATCCGGTCGAGGCCTCGCTGCTGGACCTCACGCTTCTGGCCCCCACCACGTTGGGACCCGCCCTGGCCCGCCAGTTGACTGCCGCCGGGACGAGCAACTTGCTGCTCTCGGGCGATCTGGCCGAGCGGATGGCGACAAGCCAGCCCGAGACGGCCGCAGCGCTTCGCGGAGCTTTGGAGCGGGGCGAGGCGGCGATTATCGGCGGCGAGTTCGATGAGTCGGAGCTACCATTGTTGCCCCCCGAAGCGATGCGGCGCCAGTTGCTCAAGGGGGCCCAGGTCTACCGGGATCTCTTCGGCCTGCAACCCGGAATTTTCGGCCGGCGCCGTTTCGGACTCACGCCCGTATTGCCACAAATCCTCGCTCAACTCGGCTTCGACGGTGCCTTCCACGTGACACTGGACGACGGGCGGTTTCCCGTGGGCAATCAGAGCAAGATCCGCTGGAAAGGCGTCGATGGAACGGTCGTCGAGGGGCTCAGCCGGTTGCCGCAGGATGCCTCGAAGGCGGCCACCTTTCTCGCCATGCCGGAGAAACTGGGCGAAGCGCTCGACCTGGACCACACCGCTTCGCTCATCTTTGCCCATTGGCCGGGATGCGAGAGTCCGTGGTACGACGATCTGCGGCGGGTGGCCGCTTACGTGCCCGTGTTGGGTAAATTCGTGCCGATCGACAAGTACTTCGACGACACGCGCCTGGCCGGACAGACAACCCAGCACAAGGCCGACCAGTACCGGTCGCCCTACCTCGCTCAGGCCGTGTCGGCCGAGCGCCGGGACCCCATCTCTTGCTGGGTACGGTATTTCGGGCGTCAGGCGGCCATCGAGGCCCTGCAAACCACCGCGACCCTCGTGCGCATCGTTGGTCCGGTCCAGGACGCGCCCAGCGGCGAGAACCGGTTGTCCGACAGCGACGAGATCGCGCAACTGGCCGATCAAGCGACCGCTGCCCGTGCCGCGGAGACCGCGCCGGACGGTGAGATCGACGAGGAATTGGATCGGCGGCTGGCCACGCGGCTGGCGACCACGTTGGATCAATTGGCCGACGCGCTACCCGGGGGTGCATCTCCAGAACAAAAGGGATACGTGTCGATCAATCCGTGTGGTTTTCCTCGTCGCGTGTGTCTGCCGAGCGGCGAACTGGAATCACTCCCCGCGGTCGAGGGTCCCATCCGAGCGGTCGGTCCGACCGAGGTGATCGTCGATACCCCCGCGATGGGTTTCTCTTGGGTGGGGCCGGGCGAGCAGTCATGTTACGCGCCGCGGGATGACGACCCGGCGCACTTGGATACCGCGAAGAAGAAAAACGCCCGGCTCTGGGGTTGGGGAAAAAAGCCGAAAGAAGATCCCCCGCTGGCCGAGGAAAACGTCCTGCGAAACGAGTTCTTCGAGGTCCGCTTCGACCCACACACCGGGGCGATTCGCTCGCTGGACGACTACCGCACCCGGGGCAACCGGTTGGCCCAGCAGATTGCCTTCCGGATGCCCCCGCCGAGCCGGTCGGATGATCGGGCCGCGGATCCGGAGCATCGCTATTCGATTATGGCTGCCGACGAAATCACCGTGACGTCGACGGGACCCGTTCGGGGTGAGATGGTCGCGCGGGGTCGGTTGGTCGACCGCCAGTGTCGGCGTCTGGCCGGTTTTCAGCAGACGACTCGGCTGTGGCGAGGCCGGCGGATCCTGGAGATCGAGATCGAGTTGGACGTCGATCAACTTCCCGGCGCCAACCCCTGGGATTCCTATTACGGCGTGCGTTGGGCCTGGGCCGACGCCACGGTCGATCTCTTCCGCGATGTCAACGGCATCACCCGGCCGACGGACATCGACTGGTTCGAGGCCGGGCGCTTTGTCGACGTGCGCTCCGGGAAGCAACGCACGACGATTCTCACCGCGGGGTTGCCGTTTCACCGGCGGTTCGGTTTGCGGAAACTGGACAGCCTGCTGGTGGTTCGCGGCGAAACGGCCCGGAGTTTCCGCCTGGGAATCGGCATCGACTTGCAGCACCCGATGCCGTCGGCCGTCGAGATGCTGACCCCGCCGACCCACGTTGTCCGGTCGACCGGGCCACCGCAAGGCGGAACCGGGTGGCTTTTTCACATCGACTCCAAGAACGTCATGGCCACGTCCTGGGAACCGATCGTTGCCCCCGGCGGCGAGGGGCGCGGCACGGAGGTGCGGGGATTTCGCGTCGGACTACTGGAGACGGAGGGCCGCCGGGTGCGGGTCGGGCTGCGGGCGATGAAGACGATCGGCTTGGCACGGAAACGGAATCTCGGCGGGCAGCCGATCGACGAAGAACTCATGATCGCCGGCGATCGCGTGACCCTGGAACTCGGGGCGCATGAATGGACTTTCCTCGAAGCGGAATTCGAGGGCTAGTACCCATGATCGTCACCATCGACGGACCCGCCGGAGCCGGAAAGAGCACGGTCGCCCGTACGCTGGCTCGCCGGTTGGGGTTTGGCTTTCTCGATACGGGCGCCATGTATCGGGCGGTCGCCTTGGCGGGCTTGCGGCGGGGAGTCGATTGGGACCGCCAGGAGCCGCTGGCCGAATTGGCCGGGCGGATGACCCTGCAATTCGAGGACCGGAAGCTCTTGCTCGACGGCGAGGACGTGACCGAGGCGATTCGCGACTCGGAGGTGACCGCCGTGACCCGCCACGCGGCCGACAACCCCCAGGTGCGGAGCCGACTGGTCGAGTTGCAGCGGCGGATTGCCGGTCGGGGCAACTTCGTTACCGAAGGCCGGGATCAAGGGACCGTGGTCTTTCCCCAAGCCGCCTGCAAGATCTTTCTTACCGCCAGTGCCCAGCAGCGAGCAAGCCGCCGGCTTGCCGACCTTCAGGCTCAGGGCGAAACGACCACGTTGGATCGCGTCCTGGCCGATCAGCAACGTCGCGATCGGGAAGATTGCGATCGGGCGGTGGGGGCCTTGAAACCGGCGGAAGACGCCGTGGAAGTGAATACCGACGGCATGACCTTGGACCAAGTGGTCGATCACCTGGAGTCGCTCGTGAGGAAACGGGCGTAGCTGGACGGGCAGGAATTCAGCCATCTTGGCAAGAGGAGCAACCCCCCGCGATGCCCACCCGTTCTCTTTTCCAACGCTGTTGGTACTGGTTCGTCGTCTGGGCCGTGCGAGTGGCCGGCGTGGTTCTGTATCGCGTTCGCCACACGGGCATCGAAAACATCCCTGCCACCGGCGCGGTGTTACTGGTGAGCAATCACCAGAGCCACTTCGATCCGCCGCTGATTGCCTGCGGTTCCCGGCGACAGATGAACTTCCTTGCCCGGCGGACGCTGTTCGATTTCGGACCGTTTGGCAAACTCATTGCATCGGTGGACACGATTCCCATCGATCGCCAGGGGATCGGGTTGTCGGGGATCAAGGAGTCGTTGCGTCGTTTGAAGCGGGGGGAGATGCTGCTGCTCTTTCCGGAAGGAACCCGCACGGCGGACGGGCGAATGGCTCCGTTTATGCCCGGCTTCACCTCCCTGGCCGTGCGCAGTCACGCCGCCATCGTGCCGGTGGCCATCGAGGGGGCCTATCAGGCGTGGCCACGCTACTTGAAGTTCCCCCGTGGCGGGCGGGTCCGGGTCCACTACGGACCGCCGATTACGCCGGAGGTGGTGGCCGGGATGGACGACCGCGCGCTGCTGGCGCTGATCGAGCAGCGGGTGGGTGAAAATCATCGGCTGCTGCGGCATCACCCTCAGTTTTCCGCCTCGCGATGACCGAGAAGCGGTTCCTTCGGGGGGGTGCAGTGTCTCGATGCCAGGAAATTCATGGCGGAAGTTCGCCAGGCCGCAATTGTGAGGTGGTCTCTGCTTTGCTATATTTACTGGATTGTGGATCGACCGATGGAAATCTCCCCGACGTAGGGGGGACGGTCCCGAGGAGTCAACTCTAATCAATGGTGAGGGCGGGAGATACGCTTCGCCGCGGCACAAACGGCCGCGGGCTCGGCGATTCGACTGCTTTCGACGCTCGTAGCGAGCTGGGGAGAAAATGGTCAACCGGAACCTGATTCGAGGGCTGGACCTCAACGAAGAAGAGTGGCTGAGCGAACTCAACGAAGCGATGGAGGGCACCCCGCCCGAGGAAATCGATTGGGAGGCGGCGACATTACCGTCAACCAGATCGTCGAAGGAAAAATCATTCGTGTCGAAGGCGACCACGTGCTGGTCGATGTCGGTTATAAAAGCGAAGGCGTCATTCTTCGCCGAGAGTGGGACGATTCGGAGCCCCCGCCGGAAGCCGGTCAACTCGTCAAGGTCCTGGTCGAAGACGTCGAAAACGTCGCCGGCCAACTCGACGAATCGCGGGGGATGATCAGTCTCAGCAAGCGGAAGGCCGAGAAGATCGAGGCCTGGATCAAGGTGATGGAGCGGGTCAAGGAAGGCGACGTCGTCACCGGAAAGGCAACGCGAAAAATCAAGGGCGGTCTGCTGGTCGACATCGGCGTCAATGTGTTCCTCCCAGCCAGCCAGGTCGACATTCGTCGCCCGGCCGACATCGGCGACTACATCGGCCGAACGATCCAGTGCCTGGTGCTGAAGATCGACGAAACGCGCCGCAATATCGTGGTCAGCCGTCGAGCACTGATCGAAGCCCAGCGGGAAGAAGAAAAAGAACTGCTGTTGGCCGTGTTGGAAGTGGGCAAGCTCCGCAAGGGCGTGGTCAAGAATATCGCCGAATTCGGCGCCTTTGTCGACCTCGGCGGCATCGACGGCCTGCTGCACATCACCGACATGAGTTGGGGTCGGGTCAATCACCCCTCGGA
>JABMRP010001051.1 GCA_013202535.1 Planctomycetota bacterium | reverse complement strand
TCTAATCGACGCTGAGACGGGAAAGCTAATTGACGCCTTACAGGCGTACTACGAACTCTTCGAGCAGCCGAAAATTGTAGTGCAGTGCA
Organism: Planctomycetota bacterium; assembly: GCA_013202535.1. Taxonomy (GTDB): domain Bacteria; phylum Planctomycetota; class Planctomycetia; order Pirellulales; family Thermoguttaceae; genus JABMRP01. The sequence goes on along the minus strand of JABMRP010001051.1, from coordinate 7,359 downwards.
TCGGTTATCACAGTAGGTGGTGCCTCGACAGAGAGAACCACTACGTGAACAACAAGACGTTCTTCTTGCCCACAGAAGACCGCACGCTTCTGGCCTACTTGAACTCGCCTCTGCTTTGGTGGTTCATGTGGCGGGAGTTTCCGCACATGAAAGATGAGGCGTTGAGTATCGATGGTGTCTGTGTTGAAAGGCTTCCGGTGGCGAGGGCTACTGGAGAGACAACAGAACAGATAGAGCGTACGGTTGAGATTCTGTTGGCAGTAGTTTCTGATCTGCGCGAATTCGAGCAAGCTGTTCTTCAGGAAGCCGAGGAGCGTCTTGGGCTACCGGACGGAGATCAACGGCTCATTTCTTGGCTCTCCTTGCCGTTCACAGTATTCTGTGATCGGGTCGCACGGCTTTCCGGGGCGAGGATCAAGTCGGCAAAGGCATCTGAGGATGTTTGCGCGTTTTGGCATTCCGGTAGGCAGCGGCAAGTGGACATTCTTTCTCGTCAGTTATCGCTTGAGAAGGCTCTTGCCCGATTAGTCGAGGATGCCTATGGACTCTCGGACGAAGAGCGGGAACTGATACGTCGGACTCGTCCAATTCGAGACCCGATTGACTTTCTGGAGGCGAGTGTGAAGTCGTTGAGTGACCAGGGCGCCACTAAACAAGAGTAGTTGTTACCGGTGTCAACTGGAGAACCGTCACCACGACCACTCAGTCCGTCGAAGGAGCCCGTGGATATAGTGGAGAATGAACGGCGGAGAATATGAAGACAGCGGGAGGTCGGCAGACAGTTCCTCGGCAAGCTGAACAGCTACAACTTCGCCACTACAAGATGCCGGGAGTCGGCTTTGAAGAACCGCTCGCGAGAACGCTGTAAAGGGTGATCGAATGTACCTCCTTGAGTTTCTAAAGAGCGCAATCGAGACAGAGCACCAAGTCGAATACCGACTGCTTTGCAGTGGTACGCTCTATCGTGACGTAATGGGCGACTGGACCAAGAGTGACGGAGCACGGATGTTGCTTGTCGGTCCCGTGCAACTCCTTAACGCCAGCCAGCCTCCGGACACGTACCCGCAAGAGCTTGTTATTCGTTTTGGCATCGGGCCCGTTACAGAGACGGAAGGCGACTTCTCGAATAGTTTCTCACCGGACGCAGAAATCGCCCGCGACCTGGCAGCAATACTGACACTGCTGTGTCGGCGCCTCGTCACAGTCGCATGTAAGACCCGAGACCTCTACAGCGACGAGCAGATACCTGAGCCAATGCGAGATTTCCCACTACCGTTCTGTGCTGACTTGAAGCCGATTTTCTGGACGCCGCGCCCAGCGGACATCGCGTACGGGCCACATGGTGTTCGGGTTCGCTTTAACCAACCACCGCCCGTGGAATTCGATGCGGAGTGGATTTCAAAGGTTTTGACCACATTACCCCAACTACATCACGCCGACGTGGTTGTGCGGGCGGCGCGGCTTTATGCGTTAGCGATGGAGAGTGTGGAGGTACAGCACGAAGTTGCTTACCAGATGTTGATTTCCGCCGTCGAGACTGTTGCGGTGGCAGCGCTAAAAGGCTGGAAACCCGATCAAGAAGACCAGATCGCGTCGAAACCCGGTGTCTTGGCAAGAGCGAAAACGGCAGGACTGGGGGATGAAGAAGCGGAGCAACTGGTCCTGGAAGTGCAGAAAGACAACCCCTGGACGACGAAGAAGTTCGTAAAGTTCTTGGCAGATAACGTGGACCCAGGAATCTTGGACACAGAAGATGACCTGTTCATTGTTCCTGACTACATGCGACCGCCGAAAGACGCCTTTGAAGCAGCGATCAAGAAGATCTATTACGTCCGTTGCGGGGCCACGCACAGCGGACAGCAATATCCGGCCAGTGCGAACGTCGGAACGTCGAGTTGGCTACCAGTCGACGCGGCGCACGATGCTCTCAGTAAGGCAATGCAGGGTAAGACGCCATTTCCGCCGGTAGGTTGGTTCGAGCGTGTGGCACATAGTGCGATCAACACGTTCCTGCGAAACCAGATTGAGGCCCATGCTGACCAAACAAGTGAATCGGAGAACACCTGACCATGCCCAACGAAATCAAAACCAAGAAAACGTTCGGCACGGCCACGATCGACCATTTCAGCCCGTCGAAAGAGGACGAGTGGCCGAAGGCGATCAACATCACGTTGAGTTTCGAGGAAGCGATGCGGCTGCACCTCGGGCTGGGCCAACTGCTGGGCAAACTCAACGGCTACAACCGGGCCACCAAAGCGGGTCGCGAATCGGCCGTAAACCTCTGCCTCTACACCCAGGGGCACCGGGTCACGATCAATGAAGGGCGAGTCAGGAAGAAGGCGGGAGGAGTGGAATAAATGAACTTCGACGTCTACTGTGATGAAAGCCGGCCGGATCTGTTCGCCAGCAAGCGGAACGAGACCGGTCGCTTCATGCTCATCGGCAGTGTCTGGTTTTCGTCCAAGGGATGGAAAAGTCCGCCGCGAGATGCTCTTGGGAGGTAGATTCCTGGTTGTGATTCAATTAGACCGTCACAATCCCAAGCGGGCCAGGTTCATCACGGCGTTCCCACACGATAACCCCCACCGCATACGACACGACCCGAGCAAGCGGCGCGTATGGCCGGAAAAACCGGAATAGGCAGAATGGAGGTCACTCGGCGAGATTGGTCGGACGGTGGAAACGACCGTTTCGAAACGCGCAAAAAAATGACCGCTGGTTACGGCCCAGCGGCCCAAGCCATTGCAGGTTCCAAGCTGTAAGCAGGGAACACTGGAACAATATCGGACAATTCGGCGGTTGTAAAGAGCCATCCTTGCACTGAATTGCTTATGGGGCGAGGGGGGGGCGATGTAACCCGCTATGAAACAATGTGTTACGGAAATTCCGAGGTCTTTCAGGCTGGCGGCGAAAAAAACTCGGAAGCGAACTCGAAACCGGCGTTCACGAGAAACACCATGGGAACCAAGCTACCAGTGATCCCCTCCGTCATCGACAACCAAGAGCACCGGATGGCCGACGTGCTCAACCGCCTGTTGGAACGTTGCCCGGGCGGGCCGGTGGATATTGCCACCGCCTACTTCGCCGTCTCCGGATACCGGTTGCTGTGCGAGCGGCTGCACCACGTCGGGGCGCTGCGGCTGCTGATCGGCTCGGAACCCGCCTCCGGCACTGACCTGGGATTGCGGCCCGAGCGGCGAGAGGAGTATCTGAAGCTCTTGCGCGGCGACCTGGAAGCCGAGCCGTTTGCCGAAGCGACCCTGCGGCTGGTCGAGGACCTGATCGCCCTGCTGCGGACCGAAAAGGTACAGGTCCGGCTCTTCGATAAGGGCTTTTTGCACGCCAAGGCGTATCTGTTTCACCGCGATCGGGTCGGACCGAACAACCGGGACGATCGGCTGCAACCCTACGCGGCAGTCGTCGGTTCGAGCAATTTCACCGGCCCGGGACTGACGAGCAATCGCGAACTGAACCTCGTCCATCGCGTGCTGGGGGTCGACGACGAGGCCGTCGATCGCGAGGCCGCCGGGCGGCTCGTCTATTTGCGGCAGGAAGATCGCCAAGACAACGAGACCCTGTTCGACCCCAGCGGCGTCGACGTCCCCGACGCGGCCCGACGCCTGATTAAGAGCGAAGTCGGCGCCCGGGCGGTGACCGACCTGGAAGCCTGGTTCGAGCGTCAGTGGAGCGATTCGGTCGATTTTCGGGATGATCTGATCGAGTTGCTCGACGCCAGCAAGTTCGGTGCAAAGGAGTACACGCCGTACGAAATCTACATCAAGGCGCTGTACGAGTATTTCAAGGAGGAGTTCGGCGAAGACCCGCTGGCCCTGGGCCGCAGCGCCGTCGATCTGGCCGAGTTCCAGGACGACGCGGTGAACAAGGCAAGGCGAATCCTCAGCCGTTACGACGGAGGGCTGATCGCCGACTCGGTGGGCCTGGGAAAGACCTGGATCGGCAAAAAGCTGCTGGAAGATTTCGCCTACCATCGCCGGCAAAAAGCGGTCGTCGTCTGCCCGGCCTCGCTGCGAGCCATGTGGCGCAGCGAACTTGCATCGGCCACCATCGCGGCGGAAGTCGTCGGCATGGAAGAGCTGGGCCGGGACGGGTTCGACGCAAGCCGTATCGGGGACGCGGATTGTATTCTCATCGACGAGAGCCACAACTTCCGCAACAACAAATCGAACCGTTACCTGGCCCTCGACGAGGCTATCCAACTGGGCGGCGGCCGCGGACGCGACGGACAGCGGAAAAAGGTGATCCTCCTTTCGGCAACGCCGATCAACAACGACCTCTACGATCTGGCCGCCCAGGTGAATCTATTCACCCAAAGCGAGGCGGATTACTTTCGAGACGCCGGTATCGGCGATCTGGTCGCCTATTTTCGCCGTGGCCGACGACTGGCGCGGCAGGACGGGGCTTCGGCGGGCGTGATTCTCTTCAATCTGCTGGAGGAAATCATGGTCCGCAACACGCGGCCCTTCATCCGCGTGGCCTATCCGAACGCCACGATCGCCGGTAAGCGGGTGCGGTTCCCCGACCGAACACTCCGCACGGTGGAGTACGATCTGGGAGCGGCCTACGGCGGACTCTACGGGGAGATTGTTGCCCAGGTCGAACGCCTTTCGCTGGCCCCCTACAAGCTTGAATCGTACCGCAAAAAGTCGGCCATTCCCGACGATCAGGAGCACGAGTGGGAGTTGGGCCGGGAAATGGCATTGGTCGGCATCTTCAAAACGCGGTTCCTGAAACGACTGGAATCGAGCATTTTTGCATTTCGGGAAAGCGTGCGCCGGGGCCTGGTCTTCGAGGAGACGTACCTCGACTACCTGCTCGGCGGGACCGTTGTCTCGTCGAAAGATTTCCAGAAGCTGATGAGGTTCCTTTCCCGAGACGAAGAAGATGAGCCCATCGCCGGCAGCGTGGCCGACGACTTGGACGCCGTCGCGCAAGCCCGTGCGTATCTTGACGACTTGCCCACGGTAGACCTGAACCTGTACGACCTGCGCAAACTACGGCGTGATGCCGAAGAAGACGTGCAGATTCTCCGTAAGCTCTACACGGAGACCGCGTCGCTGGCAGCGAAGGACGGGAAGCTGGAACGGCTGAAGGAACTGCTCGCCGGAGACCTGAAAGGTCGCAAAGTATTGATCTTCAGTTCGTTCAAGGATACGTCGCGCTACGTCCATCGGGAGTTGACATCCCAGGCCAATACGCCCTGGTGGCAAGAGGCCGGCGAACCGTTGATACGGCGCATCGACAGCGGCAACCATCCCGACGAGCGCGGACATATCCTCGGACTGTTCGCACCAATTGCCAACGGCAAAGACACGCCCAGTGACGAACAGATCGACGTGCTCATCAGCACGGACGTGCTCTCCGAGGGCCAGAATCTCCAGGACTGCGGCGCCATCATCAATTACGATTTGACGTGGAATCCGATCCGTCTGGTCCAGCGTAACGGCCGTATCGACCGGATCGGCAGCCCTCACGAGCAGATCGCGATCTACAACATGTTTCCCGAGGATGCACTCGAAGAACTGCTGCATCTGGTCGAACGGTTGGCCAGCCGGATTTCCACCATCGACGACTTGGGTTTGCTCGACGCAAGCGTGCTTGGCGAGATAGTCCATCCGCGGACATTCAATACGCTACGGCGGATTCGGGACGAGGACGGCGCCATCCTGGACGAAGAGGAGGCCCGTGCGGAACTGGCCGGGCCGGAAATCTTGCTGAAGCATCTGAAGGATGTTCTCAACCGAGAAGGCGGCGAGACAATCGCCGAACTACCCAACGGAATCCACTCGGGCCTTCGTCGCCAGAAATGCCATGGTATGTTCTTCTACTTCCAATCGCCGCGAGTCACCGGCGAAGGAAAACGCCATTTCTGGCGATACATCGACGCCAATACGCACCAGATCAAAGAGAATCGGTATGAGATTGCCCAGTTGATTTCGTGCCACCCCGACGAACCCCGGTACATCGGCGATCAGGATGTGTTTGCCCTGCAAGAGAAGGTCATCCATCACATTCTCGCCGCGGAGCGGGAAGTGGAGGCCAAGGCAGCGGCGCCAACCACGGTTGACCCGATTCAGCAGACGGTAGCCGAGGAATTGAAGGATGCGCTTCGGCGGCAAACCATCGATCGCGACTTGGCCAAGACGTGTATTCGCTTCCTCGGCCAGCCAATGGGACGATCGCTCCACGTAAAACTGCGGAAAGCGCACGACGTTTGGTCTGACAATCGAGACGACGCTGCCTTGCTGGCAACGATAGGCGTGATGGCCGATCAGTTTGCCAAGGAGCGGACGTCACCGGAATCGATCGGCAAGACTCGTCGAGAGGATTTGGAGTTGATCTGCTTCGAGTATATTACAGGATGAACCGAATTTTCAGAGTCCGCGAATCCTGCCGTTCAATGGAAGGCGAATCGGCCGATGGTCGCCGATGCGGCTTCGGCTTCCGTGTAGCCTTAGTTCCGTCGGAGTAAGCAAGACAAGCGAGCGGAGGTTGTCCGCACCGCCGTCACTTTGTCGATGCAGATAGGTCTGTCTGCCACCTGGGGCGTGATATCTTGGTATAGTAGAGGCTTCGGGAAGGTCACGCCGGGTTGCAAACCGGCAGGCCAAGCGGCCAAGGCCGGCGCGGGGAGTTATTCGCCTTTCACCCCGCCCGGCCCGGGCCGACCCGGTATAGGAAAGGCGAAATCATGGCGGACTCATCCCCGATGGCTACTCTATTGGGTCGGGCCGGCAACGTCTTTTCGCTGGCCCGCGAACTTGGCCAGAAGTTCCAGGAGGAGGGGCAGTCGCGGGCAATTTACTACGACCCTTCAATATGGGATCGCCTCCGCCCGACGTTCGATGAGTTCTGGGCTGCGCTCCTGGACCTGCGCGATGCGATGCAGCGCCCGCCCGATGGCTTCGAGGCCGTGGCCGACCAACTAAAAACGGCGGCCAAGATTGCGCGGGGAATTCAGGCCGCTGTGAACCCGAAACCAGAATGGGAATCATGGTCCGGCCGGACGGTGGGCAAAATGTTTGCGGTCAAAGATCCCGGCCCGCCAGAGTTTACGGCCTATCTGGATTTCTTCCCCCAACTGAATACGGTGGCGTATGACGGCTGGCAAGCGGTGAAGCAAGCCAAGAAGGCCCAACGGCTAGATGACCCGTTCGCGTTTGTGGATGACCCCACCAACGGCAGCACGGCAGAGCAACCGTGGACGCTGCTGGATCGGTTTCCCGCGACACCGGACGGGCATATCGCATTTCTCGAATTCGTCCGCGATGAAGTTCACAACGCGGCCGACGCGAAACGACAGCGGCTTGCGCGGGAGTATACGAACGCAACCATCGAAAG
>JABMRP010001050.1 GCA_013202535.1 Planctomycetota bacterium | reverse complement strand
TACGAGGCCGTACAGGCTGACAACCCGATCGCCTACTGGAGACTGGGAGAACCCTCCGATGGCAAGGCCTATAACGAAGGCTCCTTGGGAGCCCGGGTCGACGGCGACTACAACGGCGGCCCCAACCGTGGCCAACCCAGCCTGGTACCCAACAGTACGAACACGTCGGTCACGTTCCTCGGCAATAACGAACGGGTGGAAATTCCCGACGACGACGCGATCAACGACTCCGGGCCGTACGCCCAGAAGACCATTGAGGCCTGGTTCAGCCTGGACCCCGACGCCGGCGGCCGCGACGTGATCTACGAGCAGGGCGGCCAGACCGAGGGGTTGAATCTTTACACCCGGAAGACCGGCGGGGACTTTTACATTCGCAACGGGGCCTGGCTGACCGATCCCGACGACGGCACGACCCAGCGAAACCACTTCCCCGCCCAAGTGCAGATCGACACGGACACCGCCTATCATGCGGTGAGCGTCTACGACGCCGACGACAACTCCATGATTCTGTACCTCGACGGGGCCGCCGTGGCTGGCAAGAACGCCGGCAACATCCAGGAGATCGGCAAACACGGCAGCGACGTGGCCATCGGCCGCAAACAGCAAGGCACGCGATTTGACAATGGCGGATCGGGCAGCAACGGCAACGAATTCGACGGAACCCTTGATGAAGTGGCCCTCTACAACGAGGCGATCACGATGCGGAGCGTGCAGACGCACTATGTCGCCGGTACGAGCGACCGGCTGGGGATCACCCCGGGTGCGACCCTGGGCGTGATGCTCAATTACGACGCCACCATCGACGGCGACGGCAACACCACCTGGGAGGACACGATCGGATCGCGCCGCAACAACGCCAACACCGACGAGTACAACTGGGATTTGGGCAACCCCGGCGACATACCCCGGGTATCCACGCAAAGCGTACTCCTGCCGGGCATCGCCCAAGCCTATCAGTTCGACGGTAACACCGTGGCCACCACGCGTAGCTTCGAGGATCTGGCGGGCAGCCCAGACGACAACTCGGCGAGCTTCGAGTTGGTTTTCAAGCCCGACGATCTCTCCGCCGAGTCGACCATTTTCGAGACCGGAGGTAATACCGACGGGACGGCCTTCTGGATGGAAAACGGCGAGTTGCATTTCGACGTGAAGGACAGCGGCAACAATGCCCGAGCCACGTTCGATTTGACCACTCTCAGCGAGGGCGCGCAGGCCGACTTCTTCCACGTGGTGGGCGTGGCTGACCTGGAGAACAACCTGGCCCAACTCTACGTCAACGGCTTGCTGCGAACCGACGGCACGTCTTCCGGTGACATCAACGACTGGAGCGGCGGGGGCGCCGGCGACGTCGGTTTGGGAGGCACTGCCAACGAGATTCCGTTTTCCAATCATCCCAACTTCGTCGGGGAAATCGGCCTGTTTCGATTCTACCCGTCCATACTGAGCGCCGACGACGTGTTGGCCAACAGGGCAGCCTTGGTGCCGGAGCCGTCGACGTACGTCTTGGCACTGATCGGCTTGGCAGGGTTGGCAATGTTCGGCCGGCGGCGACGTAACGGCAGGTAGCCTCAAGGCCACTTCGACGGCATCGGCTGCTCGTCGGAATGCCGCCGGGTGAAGTGGCCAGGCAAAACCCGGCGTCTCCCAATACATACAGGGCACGCCTTGCAATCCCCCTCGGTGGCGCGTATCTTACACGGTTTTGGCGACACCACTCCCGGGGGATCATGAACCATGGCCAAACGCTACCAGGTTGTCATCACCGACTTTCTCGACGATGACCTTGAGCCCGAGCGACGAATTCTGGGCGAGATAGCCGACGTGACGGCCCTGGCGGCCCACGACGAAGAGGAACTCGTCGGCCGGATCGAGGACGTCGACGCGATCATCCTCTACCACGAATTGACCCTCTCGCAGACGACGATCCAGCGGCTCAATCGCTGCAAGATCATTTGCCGCGGCGGCGTGGGATATGATAACGTCGATCGCGAGTGTGCCCGGCGGAAGCTGATCCCCGTGGCCACCGTGCCCGATTACGGCTCCGAGGAGGTCGCCGACACGGCCATCGGCATGGCCCTGAGCTTGACCCGGGGGATTCATCTCTACAACTCGCGACTGCGCGACCGGGTGGACGATTGGTCCTATACCCAGGCGGTGCCCCTCGTGCGTCTTCGGCCCCGGGTGTTCGGCGTGGTCGGTTTGGGGCGTATCGGCACGGCGGCCGCGGTGCGAGCCAAGGCGCTGGGCATGCACGTCGTCTACTACGATCCGTACAAGCCCGACGGGTACGACAAGGCGCTGGGGATTCGCCGCGTGGAAACACTCGACGAGTTGCTGGCCGAAGCCCTGGTGGTCAGCATGCATTGCCCGCTGTACGACGAAACCCGGCACATGATCGATGCCGAGGCCCTGGCGAAACTGACGCCCGGTTCGTACGTCATCAACACGGCTCGGGGGGCCGTGGTCGACACGCGGGCGCTGCCCGACGCCCTGGCAACGGGTCAGCTTGCGGGGGCGGGTATCGACGTGCTGGAAAACGAACCGCCGCCGGACGACGATCCGCTACTGGTCGCCTGGCGCGATCCCGACCACCCGGCCCATCATCGGCTGATTATCAACCCCCACTCGGCGTTCTACAGCGAGGAGGGTTTGCTCGACATCCGGCTGAAGAGCGCCGAGGCATGTCGCCGGGCTTTGCTGGATATGCCGCTGCGCAACGTGGTGAATTAGCAGCCTGTTGAAAAAGGGGACAGGCACCTCGCCAATAACCTCATTCAGCGGGAAAGAGGGGCTCCTGCTCGGAGCCAGTCCCCTTTTTCAGCAGGCTGCTAGGCCCAATCCATGCCGGTTGCCTTTTTCACGCGTTCCTCGAAATTCCCCAGCAGGCCGCCGATCACGTCCCAGTAGTCGGTCCGGCGGATCTCGATATCGCCCTGCTTGTTGATGCGAATCATGCTGTCGGTCGTGACGCCCACAGCCCGGAGTTCCTCGGGACTGGGACCGTTCTCCTTCACGACGCGGAGCAGCGTCTTGCCGGACATTTCAATAAACTGCATGATCTGACATCCGTTGGAAACCGAGACGTAACGCACCAGCGGCGCCGCGGTATCGACGCCGTCGATCGCATGGAAGCGGCCAGGGCAGAGAGTTCGCCGTGGCAGCCCCCGCCCGCGACAGCCCTCATGGTAGCGGTGAGGTACCCACCACGTCAATCACCCACCGCGGTCCGGACCGCCTCGGCCAGGGCCAGCATCTCGGATACTGTCAGCTCCTCCGCTCGGATGGTGCTGTCAACCCCCAATCGGGCCATAATCTCGTCGACCTCAGGTTTCCCGAGCCGCCCCTTGAACGCGCTAAGCAGTTCGGATCGCAGGAACTTACGGCGGTGGAAGAACATCGACCGGACAAAGGAGTGGAAAAACGTCCGGTCGCCGATGCGCTCGCGTCGCGCGGGATCCAGCGTGATTTGGACCACCGCGGAATAGACCTTCGGCCGGGGCCAAAAGACCGAAGGAGCCATCACGCGGACGATCTCGACGTGGCACTGGCTTTGTACCCAGATGCTCAGCGCCCCGTAGTCCTTGGTGCGAGGTCCGGCGACGAGCCGGTCGGCCAACTCTTTCTGGATGGTGATGGTCATCGAGTGCGGGGGGGTATCCAGAGCCAGCAGGTTGCTCAGGATCGGCGTGGCCACGCTGTAAGGCAAATTGGCCACCAGCTTGAACCGCGAGCCCGGCACGGCGTCGAGTTCGGCGGCGATCACCTCCAGCAGTTCCTCGTTGAGCCGATTCTTGTTCTTCAGGGCGTCCAGCAGCAGCATCCGCACGTTGTCTTGCCCGAAAAGCTCCTCGAAGGCCAACTGGTGGAGGTGGCGATCGATCTCGACGGTAATCACCCGGCCGGCCAGCGGCGCCATGAGCACGGTCAGCGACCCGGTACCGGTGCCCACTTCGAGTACGACATCCTCGGGACCGAGTTGGGCCGAGTCGAGAATGAGATGTTGTAGATTACCGTCGATGAGGAAGTTCTGCCCCAGTTTCTTATGGGGATAGAAACCGGCTTCCTTGAATCGCCGCATCAGAAACGACAGCGTTTGGTTTTTCATGAGGCGGCTACGACCAGTCTCGGGCTTCGACCAGCCGCTGCACGTACTTGGCGACCAGATCGGTTTCCAGGTTGACTTTGTCGCCGATCTTCATGGGGCCCAGAGTCGTGACGTCGAGGGTAAACGGGATCAGGGCGACGCTGAACCGCCGGGGATCGCTCTGGACGATGGTCAGGCTGACGCCGTCGACGGCGATCGATCCCTTGGAGGCCATCTGCCGGGCGATTTCCGGAGCGATTTCGAAGTAGAAATCGGAATACTCGCCGTGATCGATCCGCTCGGCCAGCGTGCCGGCGCCGTCGATGTGCCCGGTGACGAAATGGCCACCCAACCGGTCTCCCAGCTTCAACGCCCGTTCGAGATTGACCGGGCTGTTCGCGGTCAGATCGCCGAGGTTCGTTCGGGAGAGCGTCTCGGGACCGGCCTGGAAGGCCATCACGTCGGCGTCGATCTCGACGACCGTCAGGCAGCAGCCGTTGACCGAGATGCTGTCGGCCACGGCCGCCCCGGCGGCGATTTCCGCGTGACGGATCAAGAGCCGGCATCCCGGCCCTTCCGGGCGCACTTCCGCCACGGACCCCAACGCTTCGACAATTCCAGAAAACATAAGCAACGCCTCAAAATCTCAAAGGATCGTCAAAAGAGCGGCTCTTCCTGCCGGCGGTGTTCGACCACCTTCCGCCAGGCCAGTCGAAGCGGACCGCTAAACACGAAGGCACAGCAGATGATCGGAACCGCGTGGTTGCGAACGACCATCACCATTGCCAGGGCGAAGAGCAATCCCACCACGTGGGCGAAGCTCCGTTGACCGCCGAAAAACTGATTCACGATGTGCGGGTAGGGTATCCGGGAGACCATCAACAGGGCAACCAGGGCGGCAAAAAAGGGCAGCACCGTCTGCAACACCGCGTCGACTTGGGGGGCATAAACAAACTGGCTGCTCTCCTTCCGCAACGCGAAAAACATAATCGCAAAGCCGGCGATCGACGCCGCCGCCGCGGGCGTGGGCAGCCCGTTGAAGAACATGTGGTCGTCTTCCTCGCTCGTTTCCACGTTGAACCGGGCCAACCGCATCGCCGCACAGGCGACGAAGCACGCCGCGATGACCCAGGCCGCCTCGCGGTGCAAGAACTCGAACCGAGGACACATCTTCACCAGCAGAAACGCCGGGGCCACGCCGAAGGTGACCAGATCGCAGAGACTATCCAACTGGGCGCCGAAGTCGCTGGCCGTCTTCGTGAGCCGGGCCACGTAACCGTCCAGCGCGTCGAACAACATGGCCAGGAAGATCAGCCACGCGCTGAGGATCAGGCTGCCCGCGTCGCCCGGAGCAACGTCCATCAACGACTCCGGCTTGTCGACCCGCGCCGCCAGCACGATGGCGAAGAACCCGCACACCACGTTCCCCAGCGTGAACATCGTCGGCAGTACGGCGATTGTGCGTATGCGTTTCATCATTCCGTCGCTCGCGTACACGGGGTGCTGTTGTATTGGACCATGATCGTGGCGCCCGCCTTGACGTGCTGTCCCACACCAACGGAAATTTTGAGATCGGGCCCGTCCGGCACGATCAACTCGGTCCGTGAACCGAGCTTGATCATCCCCAATTTGTGGCCCCGCTCGACGATCTCGCCGGGACGCAGGTCGCAGACGATCCGCCGGGCAATCGCGCCGGCGATCGTTCGCACGACCAGCCTCCGGTGCGGCACCGCTTCCTCTTCCAGGCCAATCCACAGATTCTCGTTGCGCAGCGCGCTTTCCGGATTCAGCGCGTTAAGAAACTCGCCCGGCGAGTAACGCAAGCCGATGACCCGCGAGGCGGACGGGATCCGGTTCAGATGGACGTTGAAGATCGAGAGGAAGATACCGATCCGCACCGCCGGGCCGCCGATGAACTCGTCGTGGTCCAGGCGGGTAATCTCGGCGATCTTACCGTCGGCCGGCGAGACCATCACGTCGGGATCCGCGGGGATCCGCCGCGGTGGGTCGCGAAAGAAATAGACCACCAACCCCGTCAACACGGCCGGTATCGGGGCCAGATACCAATAGAAATAGGCCGCCGCCGCAGTCAACGCCACCAGCGTCCAGCCCATGAGCTGCAATTCGGCCAACCCCCATCGGGCAAAGGGAAGCTTCTCTCGCCAGCCAAACGGGTCGTCGCCGGGTAGCCAGTCGCACGTACACTGGTTGCGGCAGTATTTCAGATCGCGCGGATCGAGGACCTCGTGAGGCGCTCCCTCGGCCGATCCTTGCCGCCGCTGGGCCATGCGCCGGACGTAACCTCGGCGAAACCGCTTGAGATACCACCGTCGCCATCGGCCCCACGCCAGTTCGATCCGGTAACAGACGCCTCCGCCCGGCTGCACGCTGTCCAGGTTGGCCGGCAGCGGCTCGGGAGTCGATCGTTGTGGGGGGCTGTCGATGGAGGTCATGGCAAAGGGGGGGGGTTACCTAATCCGGGGAGAACGGTCGAATCGCGCAACAATCTATCCTATCGCAATCGGAGGCCCGTGAGAAGGAATCGGCCCCACGTTTTAGGCGAGAAACGACGGAAAAGATAACGCGCCGAGATCTGACGGCCGAGACGCCCGTGGCACACAGCCGATCACTTTATCCGCGACAGACTACTAGTAAACTCCCGGCGAATTGCGCAAAATAGTGGGCTTGTGACCCGCTCAACTGGCGCCCGTGTGTTGCCCCGCGTGCGGCCGTATGTATAGGACCCCCCCGAGAACCGGCATCGCGTGTCGGGCTGTTCGGGGGGCATAAATACTCCGTTTCCCTCTTTCAGAAAGACGAGAAGACCATGAGTTCGACGATTGTTGACATCCACGCCCGGCAGATCCTGGACAGCCGAGGCAATCCGACCGTTGAGGTCGATGTCACCCTGGCCGACGAATCGTTCGGCCGCGCGGCGGTTCCCAGCGGGGCCAGCACGGGCATCCACGAGGCTTGGGAACTGCGCGACGGCGACAAGGGCATCTACCTCGGCAAAGGGGTGTCCTTGGCGGTAGACAACGTCAATGACAAGCTGGCCGACGAACTGTGCGGCATGGACGGCCTGGATCAGGTCGCCCTGGATCGCCGGATGATCGAGATCGACGGTTCGGAGAACAAGAAGAACCTCGGGGCCAATGCTATCTTGGGCATCTCCTTGGCCACGGCCCACGCGGCGGCCGATTACTGCGGCCTGCCCCTGTATCGCTACCTGGGCGGCACGGGCGCCAAGCTGTTGCCGGCGCCGATGATGAATATCATCAACGGCGGCGAGCACGCCGACAACGCCGTCGACGTGCAAGAGTTCATGGTCATGCCCTTGGGCTTCGACTGCTTCCGCGACGCGATTCGCTGTGGTTGCGAGATCTTCCACAATCTGAAGAAGGTCCTGCAATCGAAGAAGCTGGGTACCAACGTCGGCGACGAAGGCGGGTTTGCCCCCGACTTGGGCAGCAACGGCGAGGCCCTGGAACTGATCGCCGAAGCCGTCGAGAAGGCCGGCTACAGCCTGGGCGAGCAAGTTTTCATCGCCATGGACGTGGCCGCCACGGAGTTCTACGACGATAAGAAAAAGCTCTACACCATCGACGGCAAGCAGATCGACGCCGGCGGTATGATCGACCTGCTGGCCGGTTGGGCCGATAAATATCCCATCTGCTCGATCGAGGACGGCTGTTCCGAGGACGATTGGGACGGTTGGAAGCTGATGACCGAGCGGCTGGGCGAGAAGATTCAACTGGTGGGCGACGACGTGTTCGTGACCAACACCGAGCGGCTGCAGAAGGGGATCGACCTGGGCGTGGCGAATTCCATCCTGGTGAAGGTCAACCAGATC
>JABMRP010000105.1 GCA_013202535.1 Planctomycetota bacterium | reverse complement strand
GTTCGAGGCGTCGTGCAGGTAGTGGGTCCACTCGTCGGTCTTTGCATTGTGCGGCTTGACGGTCTTGGTCCACCGGTCGCCGGTCTTCACGTATGCCATGCCACCGGGACACAAGACTCGCGTCATTTCCTCGCTGGAAACCTCGCCCGGATCCTCGGCGACGACCAGATTGACGAGGTTGTCGATGTAGGGCAAACGCTTGCCGTCGAACCGGTCGACCGATACCGGGCCGTACAGCCCGAGCGAACGGATGTGTTCGCGAGCCTGCGCGATCTTGGCCGCGTCGGTATCGAGTCCCTGGACCAGGGCGCTGTCGTCGGGTCGCAGCGCGGCGGTCAGTTTTCCGTCGCCGCAGCCGAGATGCACGATCAGTCCACCCCGGACTTCCGTGGCCTGGAGGATCTCCCGGGCCAAGGCGTCGGGGCTTTCGGCGGCGTTGGAAACCGTCGTCGCAAGGCACAGCATCAGCCCGCAGAAAACGCCCACACACGGCAGCTTGACCATTCGCTTCGTCATCGACATATTTGATCTCCCAAAAACCACACCCGAAGTGTACGCGGTTCCGCCTGACAACGGGCGGCCCACGGCCGAAAGGTTCGAGAATTCCGCTTCCCCATTATCGCCAACGGCGGCACCGTCGCAAGGAGGTCGAGACGATGCGAGGAAGAC
This sequence comes from Planctomycetota bacterium, assembly GCA_013202535.1. Lineage (GTDB taxonomy): Bacteria > Planctomycetota > Planctomycetia > Pirellulales > Thermoguttaceae > JABMRP01. The sequence goes on along the minus strand of JABMRP010000105.1, from coordinate 7,740 downwards.
ATCGGAGTCTTGGGGCGTCGTTCAAGGCCAAGGTGGCCTTGGCAATCCGGACCAATCGGACTGCAAAAGGGCCTGATTTCTCTCCCATAGGCCAACCAGTTGGGCAATGGGAATCCGACGATGTCGTACGCTGAACCAATACAGAACAAACGTCTCAATCATGCCGCCGACCTGATCTTGTCCTTCATCCCGATCGAGTTCGACGTGTTCAAACTCGTCGTTGATCCGGCGGCAGATTTCAGCAGCCGTTAGTTTTGGTCTGTCTTCGGGTGGCAGCAATCGTGTTGGCATCGGCTGTATGCTGTTCTTCGCGGGATAACGACAGAGTTATGCTGCGTTGGGTGTCCGGCGCGATCCGTGACGCCGCACCTTGATCCAATACCGTGCGGCGAGTGCAACGCCGACGCACAACGCCGCAATAGACATCAATTGTTCTCCTAAGACCCAGAATTTGTAGTATTGCAGATACCACCAATGGTAGAACATGCCGGACCGCGACAGGCCGGCGATTAGACAAATCCCGGTCATCAAGATCAGGATGGTGCGCACCGTAAAGGGATAGGATCGCCGGCATTGTCGCTGCCACAGCTCGAGGACCACGGCGGCGTAAACGAGAATGGCACACCAAGCGGCAACGTTTTGTGCCAGGCCTCTGCCACTGAAGACGACCACATCCTGGTTTGAAAACAGTTCGGTCGGCTCGATTGCGACATGGATCGGATACGCGTAGCGACCGTCGGGTCTTCGCATCTGTTGCCACTGCGACGCGGTAAAATTTGTCGACAAGTATGTGAACGGCCAACCGAAGTCATTGCCACCGTAGGCTGTAAATGGTTGCCTGGCGGGGTTCTCACAAAACGGAAAGCCTACCGTATTGAGCAGGACGATCCCCGCGAGTAGAGCGGTGAGCGTCGGTATCGTCAGTGGGCTAGGCCTGATCTTCATGAGAGGTAATGCGCGGCGGAGCCGCATAACGTCTCGCATCACCGGGTCGGCGGTGATGACTCTCCATTGGTCTTCGGCCCGACCGCCGGCTCCGGTGGATGCGATTGTTCGGAGTACTTCTTCTTCACGTAGGCTCTGCCTCGTTTGTAACTCTCAAGAACCGATTGCTCTTGTGCTTCGTCCACATACCCGCGTTTAGCCTCCTCAGCAAGGCACCAGTCAATAAAATCCATCTGAATCTCCAGTCGCGATTTCGTACTGGCCCATTCTGCCCACACCTTCCAACCGTTCGCGTCCAGATAATCCTCGAACGACAAGTAGCCTACGCCTCTATCACTACCCGGCACGTCGCGCCATTTGTATCCACTGTGCATGTACTCACCATCACAGAGGACCTGCACTACCGCGAAGCCAACATCATGATTGTGCCATGCCGCATACACGCCACTATAGGAATACCGGTTGTCCCCACGATAAGCAACTAGCATGGGGAAGATACGAGGCCCTAACTGCTTCAATTCCTTCAACGCACCTGCCACATCTGCCTCGGTATTGCCCATTGACATATCAATGCCATGGTATCCAGTTGCATGTGGGGGTGGCTTTCGGGCCGCAAGTCTATCGACCAGTGCATGTATCTGATCAACATTTGGTCTCGACACGGCCATCACTGGGGGGGCCACTGGCTCCTGCGTACAACTCGTCTGACATCCGACGAGGAGAGCCATTCCGAGCAGTAGAATATGGACCTTTGAGTTGTACATCATCTGCTCCGAACTAGTGTTTATCGCCCGCCCCGTAATTTGTTAACGATGCGCGCCGGTGCATGATAACGTTCCACGCCACAAGGGCGATTTTACCGCTCAAGTTGCGGGGGTGCAACGCCTCAGGAAGCTTGGGGCAGTTGCCCGCCAATCTGATATCGAGGCACAGAAGTGCGCAATAACACCCCGGCACCCCCCGGTCAAGCGGTGTCAAAGAGATAAAGTGGCGCCGCGCGCCCGATAACGTTCCGACCGGCGCTGACCAGGATTCGGCGCAAATGACTTCTGGGTAATGTGTTACATTGCGTCGCGGGGCCGATGTCCTCGCCGTTATCGGGGCATGGGAGCGCCTAGGAACACCCTTGACATGTACAGTCAGCCGTAGGTCAGGCACTCCGTGCCTGACCTTACGGTCCCTCCGTTACGAGCGCGAAGGAGTACGTTTCGCCCGCGACGAAATAGCGTTGGTAGCAGGACATGGCCGTAGCATTCCATGTATGACCCGGCTCGAATCACTCGTTGGGATCGTCGCCAAAGATGGCCCGGACGTCTCGGGCGCCATGAATGACCCGGATAACGTCGATGCCGGATTCGATGGGTCGATAGAACACAAGGTGGTTCTCGAAACCGCCAATCGACCACACTCGTACGTCGGTGGCTTGAGGGCTTCGGAACCAGCAAAGGGCGCCCATCTCGGGCATGCTTGCCAGTATGGGCTCCGCTCAAGCCTGTTTCCGGCCAGCGTGCCGCCGACGGATCTGGCTGCGGATCTCGTGCCAATCCTGGTCGGTCATGGGCGAAGACTCCCCGCTGTGGAGGCCCTTGAGAACCTCGGCCTCCAGCGCCGCCCGGGCCGTCTCCTTCTGGTCGGTTCGGATCAGGTCGCGGACATATTCGCTGACACTGCTGTATCCCCCCGCGGCAGCCTGCTCCTGGACGAACTGCTTCATGTTCTCCGGCAAGGCGATGTTCATCGTGTCCATGGTTCAATCCTCCCGGACCAATCATAGCCCGATTGGCAAAAATTGTCAATGCATTGCCAACTCACGTACCACCACTCAGGGGGTTCGAGACCGGGACCCGGGAGGGAGAAGTGGGATCAGGACTCTCTTATTTGGTGGGTCGTTCTCTTTTCCTTGTTCATGACCCTTTTTCGACACACTTCGGCGACGGCCGAATCGGGGAAAAGCTCGACTGGTTGGATGCTCTCCAGGGCCTTCTTCACACGATGGCGCAGGCCGTTTTCCCATAGTTCATCAAGCACCTCGCCCAGCGCTTCCTCGATCGGCCTGTCGCGCTCCCGGCGCAGCACCTCGACGGCCTGCCCGAAGAGCTTCGCATCTTCGGCGTCGAGCGACTCGGCAATCGCCCGGACCCCCTGGTCGTCCATGTCGCGAAGCACCGTGGCCAGATGCAAGACGCATTTGCCGAGGAGAAAGTCGTCGTCGAGCAGCGGGCGGTAGTCGTTGCGGAAGTCGTCGAGCAGAAGCCGGGTGAGCCCCTGTTGGGCGAACTTGTGCGCGGCGTTCGGATGGACGCGATCGAGAAGCGAAGCCACGGTCAGAAGACAGAGTGGCCCGGTCGATTCGGAATCATGCAGGTCGGCAAGCGTCCGGTCGGCATATCTGGGCTCGCCGCCGACAACCAGCGCGGTCTCGCGCCACACGGTCCACGGCCAGCTTTGGCGAGGGAACAAGTCGTCGGCACGCATCACGGCGGCGCGGCTCCAGAGGCCCTGCGAAGAAAGCGACGAAGCCGAAACATTGGCCATGCCATCCAATCCGCCGGGAATCGTAAACGTGTTCTCGCGGTCGCTCTTGGTGGCGTTGCTGTTGGTGGTGGCGCAGTTGTTGTTGGTGGTGGCGTCGGCAGACAAGTCGTCCAGCGGCCCGAGTACGCCTGCGTCGATTGCCGAGGAGGCGATTTGCAGGGCGGCAAGCTGCCGGGCATCGAAGCCCAGTTGCTTCCAAGCCGTCGTATCCCGGCAAGCGAATCCTAGCAGCGAACTGATCGGGCGGCGAGCGTCGAATTCGTTGGCGTAACCGGCCGAGACCGTTCGGATCTTGCGCAGTTGCCCGACCATGGCGTTCTTCTTGAGCCGAATCCGCAAACCGCTTTGTACCTTGGGCTCCTCTGTCTGCTGGCGGAGATCCAACTCGATCAATCGGCCCGAGGAAGCCTCGACCCGGCAGACCGAACCGTCAGCCTCCAGCGTCAAGATCCCCTGCCGAATCTCGCATTTCGCGTCATGCTCGTGGATGTAGGCAAGGAAGTGGCAAGGGTCGAATCTAAGCTTGAGCCGAAGGGGCGAACCGGCCGGTGCGCCTCGGGCTGTCAGTGCAGCGGCGAAAACGGTGACCTGCCGATACGGTCGCTCCGAATCGCTCGGCTCTTCCGCCATGCTCAACTTGATCTCGGCGAGAACACGGGCCAGGGAAAGCTCGGATTCGAGCTTGCTCCGCCGCGCGCTGGAGTAGAACCCGGCGTGCCCGTCGGCTGCCACCAGAGCCCAATCGAAACCGCGCCGCCGGTGGCGATTGCCGTAGGTCGCGGCCACTCCGTGCTCGGGCGAAACGGTCACTTCGAGTTCCTTGCCGGGGTCATCCTCGTGCCATGCGGTCAGCACCATGTCGCTCTTCCATCGAGCCGGGTTGGCCAGCCAGTCGCGCAGCCTGAGCATCGCCTCCTCCTCCGGCGAGAGCGGCTGGCTCAAGGGCGGTGCCTCGGGGTATTCGGTCACGTCGATCTTCAACCAGAGCGATTCACCTTTGGTTTCCGGTTCTTGCGGCTCGACGAAGTAGCGGATGAATCGACCCGACCGCCACAGCCGCTGCAAGAGGCGAGCCTGCTCCTGGCGATCGAAAACCGTGCCGGGTTCCAAAGCGAGATACTCGATGATCTCCTCGTCGCTGTTCTTCTGATTGCCTTCGACTTCGATCCGGGCAATCTCGGCCTTGGGACCTTCGTCGATGATGTCGATCTGCAAGTCGGCCGTCCGGCGTTTCTTGCTCTGGCGAGGAACAACCCACACGTCGAACGCGGCAAAATGGTAACCGAGGTCGGCCATGGCGGCGGTGACCCGGCGGCGGAACTGCTGGCGAGCCGCATCGGCAAACGGCGCCGGCTCACCTCGCTGCCAGACGGGACCGACGAGTTCGACATCCTTGCCGTCGCGATCAACCCAAGTGGCCTCGGTCTTGCCCTCGATTCCGTCGAAGCGGACCGACGTGGCATCCCGCGGCAGATACGGTCTGGTCAACCGCTCGACGAGCCGATTGGCCCCCATGCGATCGGCGCCCGAAATCCTCACCTTGCCGCATGCAAAGCGAGGCCCTTCTTCGATCGTCAGTTTCAGCAGGTGCGAGGGCCGCCGCGCGCCGTCCTTGAAATCGGGTTCCGGCCCAATGGCGGTCCTTTCGCCGATCGTCACTTTCGCGTCGGGGAACCCTTCGTTGCGGTAGCCGGCTAGTGTTGCCTCCCGCAGGGTGCATGCATACTGGCGTAGATCGGCCGAGGGATGTGCCGCGAGCACGACGTTCCAATTGCTCAGCAATGCGTCGGTAATCGCTTTGGGCGTGAAGGTTTCGGCGCCTTGGATTTCAATCTGTTTCGGATTTCCCCAATCGCCGACAGGCTCCTCGCGATCCATCGGCTGCTCGTCCTCGCCGTAAGACATGGGCCCTTCATCGCCGAGCGCCGATGGCGAAAGGCCCAGCAGCAGCACCGCGCAAAACCACGCCGAAAGCCGCATCCGTGTCGATTCGCTCATGGTCGCCTCCCAAACCTTGGAGTCATGGAAGCAGACTCGGCACTCCCGGCTACCCCGCCGAGAAATACCCCTGCCGCCCGACGCCGTATGATGGCACGGATCCGGCCGGCATACAAGACCGTTTCATGGTGTGGGAGCACGAGCGATTATCGCCGAACGCTCACTTCCCCCGTCCCGGCAGGGGAAAAACATTCGCCCGACGGGCCCAGGCTTCCCAGAGGGTCGAGAGTTCGGCGACTTTTTCGGGATGCTTGCCGGCCAGATCGTTCATCTCGGTGCGGTCTTGGGCCAGATTGTGTAGCTCCCACTTCCCGCCGGCCAGGGCGGCCAGCTTCCAATCGCCGCGGCGGATCCCACGAGCGCCGTAGTGCTCGAAGTAGATCGCCTCGTGACCGGGGCGAGTCTGGCCGCGGAAAATGGGGGCCAGGCTCTTGCCCTCGGGCGGAGTAATGTCGTGGCCGTCGAATCGGCGCGGATAGTCGGCGCCGGCCAGATCGACACACGTGGCCATCAGGTCGATGACGTGGCCCGGTTGATGGGTGATGGAACCACGCTGGACGGTCACGCCTTTGGGCCAATGCACGATCAGTGGTGTGCAGACGCCGCCCTCGAACTGCTCCTTCTTGGCTCATCCCAGAAGTGCGTACCTGAGGAGAGGCACCGGTACTTCCCGGCAGTGGAAACCAGGCATGCTTTGTACAGACGAGCCATCAATCCCAAAACACCGGCCCTCCATCGAGCCAGGTACGCACTTCTGGGATGAGCCTCAAATGAGATCCGCAGTCGACGATTCCGGCGAGGCCGGGAAACCTGCGCCGCAGCGCGTACGCATCCCCTATTCCTCGACGAAAACCGACGACTTTTGAAGCAGGACTCTTTCGATGTTCGTTTCTGGAACATCCCAGAGCAGACTGGTCTGGCCAGGTGTCTCCGGGGCGGGCACCAATTTCCTCTGCTTCTCCACGGTGCCCAACGGATCCTCGTCGTTCCACAGATCGATCGGATAATTGTAGAGGCCAATGAAAGGCGCGTTGCCGAACGCCCGGTGCTCGGCGGTGGTCATCGGCTTGACTTTGAAGACGATTCGGAATTCGTAAGTCAATGGGCCCTCGATCTTCGGATCGGGAATGAGCTGCAAAGAAGAATCCTCGACCGGAATGTCGGCGCCGCGCAGAATGGCTTCGATCTTCGGCAAAGCGGCGACACTCGTTTGAAATTCCAGCATCTCACCTTGTTGCTTGGTCAATCCGTCGCCGAAACCGGAGTCCCTCAAGACACGATCGAGTTCCTCCTTGGATACTTTGTCGGAACGAACGTGGACAACACCCGTCAGGTACTTGGCATCAGGAGCGCTCTCCCTGTACGAAAGCAGCTGATACTCCTTTCCCGCAACAAGGCCGTTCTCCAAGCCCCCAGGCAGGAGATAGGACACCTGTCCGAGAGTCGAGGAAGGAGGAATACGGATAATCTCGGTTCTCGCGTTACAGACCACCCGCTTGGTAAACGTTGCCGAGCAAGTAAATGTTCCCGGGTCCACCGTCCCGCCATAGACTTCGACGACGGCCCGCTTCTGGCATGGCGTCGCCTCGCAACCGCTGACGAGCCACGGTTTGCCGTTTCTGCGGAACTCGTAGAGCGCATGAACGGCGTGGCCCGGAGGGACGTCAATCAACGCCCTGTTGACTTCCAGCCCCACCATCCGATGAAGACCACGGCACTCGATCTTGACCGGATAGCGGACGGCCGATTCCGGCGGTTTCTGCCCACGGGCCGTCGCGCCAAACGGGAGCCAAGCTGCCTGGCACAACACGAACACGACGAGCTTCTGAATCATCATGACGCGCTCCTCACCTGGAAACGTGCAACGTGTTCACGCCCGCTTCTCGACTTCGCCCTTCATAAAGTTGAACCCGTCGACGGCCAACTGCTTTTCGCTCTCGTACATGCGGCGCCAGATCTTCGTGGCCGGGATGAGCTTCTCCAGGGCCAGGCCGAAGGCCTCGATGACCATCGTGCCGTCGTAGCCGATTTCTTTGAGCGTGTCGAAGTTCTGGTCCCAGCGAACGTTACCCGCCCCGGGCGTGCTGCGGTCGTTTTCGGAGATGTGGACGTGACCCAGACAGTCCTTCAGCGAACGGATCGCGTCGGGTATACTCTTCTCTTCGATATGGGCGTGGAACGTATCGTACATCATCTTGCAGTTGGGGTGATTCACGTCCGCACAGAACCGGGCCCCGTCGGCGGCCGGGGTGCGGAAATAGC
>JABMRP010001049.1 GCA_013202535.1 Planctomycetota bacterium | reverse complement strand
GCGGGCAGCCGGGCCCCCAATGGCGAAAGATGCGAGACGAGGCTCTGGCGGATCTCGACAGGGCCGTCGAAGTGGACCCCGCTCAGGCCGAAGCCTGGTCGACCATCGCCCAACTGAACCTCCTGCCGGGCGGCAACCGGCAACGGGCCGGCGAGGCGCTCGATGAAGTGATCCGCCTGGGGACCGAGCGCCCCGAGCAGCAAGCCCGAATGCTCATTCTGCGGGCCGATCTGGAGGATGTTCCCAAGAAGAAACTTGCGCATCTCGATAAGGCCGTCGAACTGGCGCCCGACGAACCGGCCGTGTATCGGGCGCGGGGACTGATCCGTGCCATGCTGGGGAAGATCAAGCCGGCGCTGGCCGATTTCGACAAGGCCATCGAGTTGGATCCCCAGAACGCCGCGTCCTACAGCGTCAAGGCGCTCGCCTTGGGCAGCCTGGGCGAGTACGAGCAGGCCATGGCCGCGCTGGACAAGGCCCATGAGTTGGCCCCCGGAGCGGCCCTTCCGCTGGTGCAACGCGCGCGGGTTCGCCTGCTGCAATCCGATGCCGAGGCAGCGCTGGAGGACATCGATCTGGCGCTGGGCCTGGAGCCGGGGGACCTCGAGGCGCTGCTGTTGCGGATCGCCATCTTGCAGAAGTTGGACCGCACCGAAGAGGCTTTGGCCGATGCCGATCGAGCGGCCAAGCTGCAACCCGATCGGCCCGCGGTGTTGCGCATTCGCGCGGCGCTGTATGTCGCAGCGGGCAAAGTGGACCAGGCGATCGAGCAGTTCGAGAAAGTCGTCGAGAAGGATCCGAAAGACGTACACGGCCGCCTCCAACTGGCCATGCTTTACGCGGCCGGCAACCGTTCCGCCAAGGCCGTCGAAGCCTACACCGTCCTGCTGGAGCAGTTGCCCGGCCAGTGGATGATCCTGCGCGATCGGGCCGATGCGCTGCTGGCGATCGGACGCCATGCCCCGGCCATTACCGATTACGAGAAGGCGCTGAAACTTAATCCGTCCGATTCGCAAATGCTCAACAACCTGGCCTGGGTCTTGGCCACTTCGCCCGACGACGAGGTGCGCAACGACCGCCGCGCGCGCAAACTGGCCAAGAAAGCGTGCGAATTGACCGACCACCAGCAGGCCCATATTCTCAGCACCCTGGCTGCCACCTACGCCGAGATGGGCGACTTCGAGTCGGCGATCAAGTGGTCGAAGAAGGCCCTGGAAGCGGCCGATGCCGAGGCGGACAAGGAGGCCCTGGCCAAGGAATTGGAGAGCTACCAGGCAGGCAAGCCGGTACGCGAACGGCAGACCGCGCCGGAGGAGCCGTGAGCAATTATCCCCGCTGGCGCCGCGCTTCGTAGAACAGCACGGCGGCGGTCGTCGAAACATTGAGGCTGTCGGTCGTGCCGAGCATGGGAAGACCGACGGCCGTCACCTCCGGCCCGTTCCAGGCCGAACTCAGGCCGGTCGCTTCGGCACCCAACACCAACGCCGCGGCGGGGCGATAGTCGGCTTGAGTGTAGGGGACCGAACCGTCGACCCGGGCGGCGAAGATCGCCAGTTGCTCCCGCCGCAGCCAATCGCGTACTTCGGTCGTGGTGGCGGTGGCCACCGGCAGGGTGAACACGGTTCCCAGGCTGGCGCGAATGGCGTTGGGATTGAAGAGATCGGTGCGGCAGTCGGCCAGCACGACGGCATCGACCCCCGCTCCGTCGGCGCTGCGCAACACGGCCCCCACGTTGCCCGGCTTCTCGACGCCCTCCAGCACGGCCACCAGCGGCACCTCGGGCAGTCGGATCCCGGCCAACGCGGTCGCCGGCGTCACGGCCACGCCCAGCACGCCTTCGTCGCGGTCGCCGAACGATTGCTTGGAGAAGACGGACTCGCTCACTTCGATCACATCGGCCGGTGTTCGCTCCAACAGGACCGCCACCCGCCGTGCGTCGTCCGTCTCGCAGAGCTTCCGGCAAACAAACACCTCGACCAGTTCGATCCCCGCCTCGATCGCCCGGCGCAGTTCCCTCGCGCCGTCGATCAGAAAACGTTGCTGCCGATCCCGGTGCTTCCGCTCGCGCAGCCGAACGGCGTTCTTCACCCGGGGGTTCTGCATGCTGGTGATCGTGTTCATAGGCTGTTCCAAGCTCGCGTATAGTAGCCATCTCGCTCCGCGACGCAAAGGCTACATCTCGCGGAGCGAGATGGCTACTATCCGCAAGCAATTCCTTTACGAGTCCCTAAGCCTCCCACCGTACCATCACACCGCCGGGCATCTGTCGACCGGCGGTTGCGCCGACGGTCATGCGCCGGGCCGCAAATGTTCCCCCGGCCGATTTGCCCAGCGCCTTCTTCGTCATGCGTCGCAGCCGATCGGGGCCGAACTCCGGCGTGTGGGCGGTGAGCAGCAGAAATCGTCCGCGGTCTCCCATTAGCCGGCAACAATTCTCCAGCAAGTCCCACAATCTCGATTTCAACTGCCACACCTCGCCCCGGGTGCCGTGTCCGTAACTGGGCGGATCGAGGACAATCGCGTCGTAGTGGCTGGCCCGTTTGAGTTCGCGGCGGACGAACTTTCGCGCGTCTTCGGCGATCCAACGAATCGGCGCCTCGCCCAGCCCCGAGAGTTCGGCGTTGCGGCGGGCCCAATCGACCGTATTTCGGGCCGCGTCGACGTGGGTCACCTCGGCACCGGCCGCGGCGGCGGCCAGTGTGCTGCCGCCGGTGTAGGCAAACAGGTTGAGCACTTTCACCGGAGGGTCCGCTGCCCGCACTCTCGAAGCAATCCAATCCCAATTGTCGGCCTGTTCGGCGAACACGCCCAGGTGGCCGTACTCGTTGGGCTTCAACTCCAGGCGAAACGAGCCACAGTGGATCGGCCATCGCGGCGGCAGCACGCCCTCGGGCGTCCAGCGGCCCTGATTCTTCTCGATACGCTCGAAGCGGGCGTCGGCTTGCTCCCAGACCGCCGGATCGGCCTTGGCCACATCCTCCACGGCCGGGCAAGGGCGATCGAGCAGATAGGGACCCAACCGTTCCAACCGCCGACCGTCGCCGAAGTCGAGCAACTCGTATTGATCGGGTGAAAACATCCCGCCAGTAGAACTTTTCCTCGCGCGGCGCACAAGGGGAAAAGTAGTAGGCACACTCCGTGTGCCGTAAGGGGGCGGACGACACACGGAGTGTGGCCTACTACTGCGCGGTTCCTTACGGCTCGCTCAGAATCTCCCCGCCGGAGCGAGTTCCCATGGCGTTGAACAGCACACGGTCCATGTTCTCGGTAACGAACCTCACGCTCGCGTCGCCCATGGCAAAATTGGCCCCGCCGGAGTGGCGGCTCTTAAAGCCACAGGTACGGAACCAATTGCTGATCGAGTCGCCGGCGTCTTCCATGTGGTTCAGCGGAATGTTCGTGCTGGTGGTGGAGAAGTTGTCGCCAAAGGCGCAGTTCCAACGGCAGTGCGACGGGATCGTCTCGCCGAGCAGGAAGGTGTTGGAGGTACCGTCGCGGATCTCCTCGATCCTAATGCCCCGATGATAGCGGGCAATCAACCCGGCGAAGGTGCCGATGGGGATATTCGGCCCCGGGGAACTGCCGAAATTCCACCCCTGACAACACCAGTTGCCGTTACCGGCCGTGGGGTTTGGGTCGGGACAGAAGGGGCAGGAGTCCATGTGGGTCGGACCCATGCTGGCAAAGTACCACAAGGCCATCGACTCGGGCGGGTTTTGAGACCAAGTCGTCGAGCG
>JABMRP010001048.1 GCA_013202535.1 Planctomycetota bacterium | reverse complement strand
TGCCTTTAGTCCACTTACCCCCACCACTTCAACTAGCAAACTCAAGCCCGTCGAAACTCAATGTCAGGCTGAACCAATACAGTGGGCTTGGGAGCAAGACCTCATCGAATCGCCCCCGCGGTTCCCGAATGGGGACAGCGTTATCAAGAACCACTCTGGGTGGCGATTGGCGTCGACTAGCCGGAACGACGCGCAGCTCGCCAGCTACTTCGCGGCATGGTCAGCGCAGGTGGTTATCAGAGTTGCTGACGACTATGCTACGTCGTTGAGTGCTCGGAGTCGCTGGAGCAACACAGGGATATCGCTCGTCGGGAAGTAGACGCCTGCCATGGCGTCGAAGCATGCCAGTCCGTCGATAATCTGTTCTTCCTGCCCCTCGAAAATGTCCATCAAGTTCAATTGATACTCCCACGCCGGCGCGGACATCGGACCGGTGAGTTGGTGTAAGATGCGGTTGTAGAGTGTGTCCACGCCGGGTTCGTAACGTGTGATCAAGTTCAAAAAGCGAAACAGCTCCTCGATCGAAGGGAATTCGATCCAGGCGACTTCCGGTTCAACCTCTTGGCAGGACATCACGGTTGAGATTCCTGCCATCCAGATTTCTTGAATCAACGGGGCCAGCACCTCGTCGATTTCCTCTTTCCAGTCGTCGAGCTGAACGACCACCGTTGTGTGTTTGCTGTTAGGGTTGCTCATTTCATGCTCCGATAAGTGCGGTTTCGGGATTCTCGTACTTGCAGTCGGCATTGTCACGACGCCTCAGCCGCTGGAAGTCACTCGAGCCCCGCTGGATTGCCCAATTCGACGTAGATGCCGGGATAATGTTGTCGCATCGTCGGTGGCCGGCGCTCCCGTACCGGACGTGGCCGGACCCGCATGAATTCTTGGAGACGCTCGACCTCCTGGGTTTCGATCTTGATTCGTCCCTGGCCACGCTGGCCACCCTGATAATATGCGATGGTGACGCTTTCGCCACGGATCGCGAACGCACCCGCATCGGACTGACATAGCCAGTCGTACAGCGTCGGGACGCTGATCCCCAGCCGCCGCGCGGCTTGTTCGGACGAGAGCAATTCGGACGACATCACAACAGACGAACTCCAATTTCGCGGTTGCCGTAAGACGCTGAGAAAACATCCTTGATTCTGAGCGTTGGTAATCGCATGGCGCTCTCGTCATGCGATTTCCCGCATTTTTCTGCGGAATGAAGCTCGTGATCCTTATCAGCGAGCGAGATTGCACTAGACAACACGCGGGAAATACGCTTAGGCTGACATGTGCTTGAAATAGAACGAGCCCGAAGCTCCGTTTCAACACTGTTAGTCCACGGAGAAGGAATCATGGCACAAGAGAATGGCATTCCCGTACCGTCACCACGGGCGATTGAAGAACTTAAAGTCAATGCGTTGCGGATTCAACCAGCGATGTGCGCAGCCCGGTTGTGGGAGCGATCCCTCAGCCAACAGGAGCGGGAGCGTTTGGGCGGCGACCTGGAGGCCGCCTATCGTCGACTCGGCACTGCGGGAATGTGGGCGACACTCCACAGTGTGACACGCCACAGGGCGGTAGTAGAGGTGGCCCAGGAACTCGGATTTCTGCGGACTAAAGACTACGAGTGGCTGCTGCACGAAATCGGAGAGATTCTGGATGCGGAAGAGGCGTTATCAGACGCGATCACCTCTGGCGACTTCGTCCTGGTGGAGCGTCCCCGCGAAGCGTACTGGGACGGTGAAACAATTGAAATCGACTGGAATCAGCACAACACCCTTTGGGAATTCCTCTGGGAGTTGGGCCGCGATGGGAAGGCCGGACAACCGGTTGATAGGTTTACCTTTGGTGAAAGTGCTCATCGGGATGTTGTGACGAAACGGAAATATCGGCTAACGAATATGTCGGAGTTTCCGGTCGATTTGCGCGACTTGATCAGAGTCGTAGGGCGAGGAACCCAGCAGTTAGAACTGGCGCCCGAGCGGATTCGCATCTTCGAGGCATCAGTCGGTGATACGCTCCGCGAATGGCGCCCGTGACCCAGCATATCCGTTGTTGGGTGGCACGCGTCTACCGTGCGCAAATCGCTTGTCCTACCTTGATAGAATCGACAGAAGTCGAGCTTGCCGCGACACACCACAATGCGCAGCGGTTATTGCCCGAGTCGAAATACAGTATTTTGTGGTTGGTTGTTGATGTCTGGACTTCTGTCGGTCGTGTCTACCTTGTTTGCGTCGCGAGGATATCGAGTATTTGCTAAATAAACAGGAAAAACGTGGCATATTTAAGTGAAGGTAAGCGTGCTAGCTATCTGCGGGGCGAGATAGTGCAAAAACTAGGACCCAGAATCACACGCCGAGGGCGCTGTGCGATTTCCGAGTCATAGTCTTCTCCGTGCAGGATTCGGCCATCCTGAGTCGTTTGTTGGAGGGCTTTCCGATCAGGAGGCCTACGGACGCCGGAAACGAAAGCTCACTGAATCTTCGGCCAAAGAAAGCAGCGCAAGAATCAAAGGCGCAACGGCATTGCCGAATGGCCGTTCGAAGTCTGCGGAAAGTCCGAAGTCTTTCTCGATGAGCAAACTACGTCGATCCTGACGAGGCCGCATCTCTGTTGCGGCCTTCGCTCCGGCGATCGAGGCGCTGAAGACTCTTCGTGATCGGGTTCAGCCGCGGACGAGCAATTCGCGATCCGCCACTCTCCGGCCTTTTCACAGTGATTGCGCCGCGCGCCACATGCCAGTGCAGGTCGTCCGCAATTTTCTTCACGGGAATCTCCTCCGCTTCACATTGCTCCGCCAGAAATCGCGTGGTGCGACCGCTATGCGATTGTCGATGCGTACGTTGGCTCTCGTATTGTCCGCTGGTGCGGCCCCGCAGCAGGGTTGCTTCGATTCGACTGTGAGAAAGCAGTCGCGCCGCACGGCAAAACCTAATGGAGGGCCTAATCATGGCTTCTCAGATTCCTGAAGCGGGCGCCGTAAACGAAGAGATTGTCCGCGAACTTCAAGAGTGGTGGCGTGAAGCCGCCGAAAGAACTGGCAGCGATCTTTCAAGCTTCGATCCCAATTCTCCGCTTGATGAGCGGATCGCCTGGGCTTTGAAGCAAGGACTTGAGATTGGCACGGTCTACAGCCGTTACAGCTCGAAACGGCAACACAGTACGCCGGATCAGGTGCGAACGTGTGTTCAACACGCCGCTCAAAAAGGCATCTATTGCCCGCCGGAGTACGCTTGTGCAGACGAAGCCCAACGCGGTTATCGTACTCGGCGGGAGGGCCTCGATCGTATGCTGGCCATCCTGAAGAACCGATGCGCCACGGTCTTGCTGGTTTTCAAAGCAAGCCGCTTGTATCGTCAAGCATTCAAAGGGTATCAACTCATTCAACAAGAGGTCGTTGAAGAGGGATTGCGGGCGATCTCCGTTACCCAAGGCATCGACACGGCAGATACCAAAGCATGGCGCATGCTTTTTCAGGTTCATGGGATCGTCGACGATATGGTGATCGAGGCGACAGCAGACCACGTTCGCGCCGGTCTGAGGGGGCTTTTCGCCCACGGCTACACGGTCGGCGCCTTGCCGGTCGGGTACCACCGCAAGGAACTGCCGAACGCCCCTCTCACGAATCGTGGCCTCGCCCGCACGGTTCCGGAAACCGATCCCGAAGCTGCTGAGATGATCCGTGAACATTTTCGGTTGATCCGCGACGGCATGCCAATCAGGAAGGCTTGGCGCAAGTGGGTTGCTGACGGCGGTTCCGCGGATCCTCGCTCCACGAAGGGATACATGTCGTCCAGAGCATATCGCCGAATGCTCTCCCGAATATCTTATACCGGTCGCTTCGAATTCGGACGGAGGCGTAATGAGTATTCGACGAAACGGGACTACTCCCGACAAATCGAACAGCCGGACAGTGAAGTCGATGCATTCCTTTGTGAAGAACTGAGAATCGTCGACGATGAATTATTCTTCGCTGTGCAACGTCGACTGGCTGAGTTGAAGCGGGGACCTCGCGGTCCAAAGAAGAACAGGAAACTCCATCTTTGGGATCTGGTCACAGACCTGTTCTGGTGCCCGCGCTGCAACGAGCGTTACTACGTCGCAGGAGCCGGCGGCCACGGTATGCAGTGCAAGAATGGTGATCTGTGCCCCTGCAAGTCGGCGGTACGTCGTGAGGAGGCGGTTCATGCCATTTGTGCGAAACTCTGTGAACTCATCCACCGGGACGTCGAAATGGTCGAGGCGATCATCTGCCATGCACGGGAACTTGACGCCCGTGGCGATGACCAACTGCGGGAGGAAATGGCAGCCTTGGACCGAAAGGTCGGTTCGCTGTCCCAGAAAATCAGCGATCTATATGAATTGGCGGGACAAGGCAGCGACGACGATCGCAAGGAGGTGATGACCAGAATCCGTTCCGCTCAGGCTGAACGTGCCACAGCCCGGCACGAACTCAGCCGGCTGCAAGCGGCGCTGGCTAAAACCACGGCTACCATAACGCCACACGCGGTTCGAGAGATCCTGGAAGAGTTCACGACGTTGCTAGAAAGGGCAGCGTCCGGCAAGCTGGGCGACAAGGCTGTCTACAAGGCCACGGCCGTGTTTCGGGCTCTCGTCGGCGGTCGTGTTTGGGTCTACGTGGAGCAGCGCAAGGGACGAAAGCGGACGAACGTTCGCGGCGTGTTTCGTCCCCATCTGATCCATGCCGTGAAGGAAGCGGTGGACCAAATCGATAGAAATGATCCGCTCGGCGAGGAGGTTTCTGTGTGGTTGCGCAAGCCACCTCGATTGGACGCGATTGCCGAACGCGTCCACCTGCTGACTGATGTCGACGGCCTAAGCTACCGCGACGTGGCAAAGAGGCTGCGGCAAGAAGGCCACAACGTCAATTCCGGCAACGTGTGGTACAGCTACCGCCGCTGGTACGAGATGCAGGGAATTCCGGTTCCCGAACGGCGGTACAATAACGGCCACCGGCGCAAGTCGGCATAGCGACAATTGTCACTCTTCCATGAACTCACGCGCCCCGTCCTTGTGACGGGGCTTTTCTTTTGCGCACGACGCTCGTCGGCGCAGTTTCCAACTCATCCTTTGGAGAATGTCTATGCATGATATACCCCCGACTACACCATCGGCGCCAAGAGCTGATCCTCTGTGTGATTCGAGCGCCAACCAAGACTCCGAACGGGAACGTCTCATTGACGATTTGGCGTTCCTGGTCGTCCGGCAGCATTGCCAACAGCGCGTCGAGGCGGACAATGATCCGATAACAGACTACGCCCAGTCCAGTCCGTGTGGCAGGGCCACGAGCTAACAAGTCGACAAAAATCGGGCATATTCAATTGAATGGGACGTCTTACCTAATTCCGGTCGACCCACACTCATCCAAATTCGGAATTTCTGGGCTCAACTCGGTGTTCGCGGGATTTTCTGATCGTTGGCCGGCTCCGGCCAGTTGCGTTGCCCGCCAACGACGAATGAGCCAGCGACGAGCCCTCCGAGGCTGCCGCTGAGCCCATTCTTGGCCCTGCAATCGGCCGCTTCGGCGGCTGATCGCCGGGCCTTTCTGTTTCACGGATTCGCCGGGTTCGTCCTCTGATGTGTACGCCCCCTGTCCCATTGGAGATTATGTGATGAGCAAGAAAAGTGTGTTTCCCTTCGTCCTCGGTTGGGCCAGTGGCCATAAGGCCGAAAAGGAGCAAGCGGAGGCCACGATGCGAGATACCGGTGCATACCTCAGTCATGCGTTTGCCACGGGTGTGATGGACGGCGCCGCTAGGGCACGGGAAGAGGCTCTCGGAGAATCGCCGCCCGCCGCGATCGAGGCGCCGTCGAGTGACCCGGCCAGGACGACCGCCAAGGCGACGCGGCGTCGAGCGGCCAAGAAAGCGTAGGCGTCGTTGGCGAGACACACTCGTCCAGTCGCCCGGCCCAGTTTCATTAAGTGATTCTCGCGTTGGAGAAACCTATGACCATGTCTATTATCTCGGCCACTTCGCTTTTGGCCGTGGTGCTCGTTCTCGCGCTGGTGCGCGAGGTGCGACTGAGGCGCACACTTCAGGCACTATTGCGCCGCTTACTTGTCTACTGGAGGTCAAATGGACAGACGAACGACGATGCTGATACTCCCGATCACCGCGATGGTGGTCGCGACGTTGGGATGTGACTCTGATCACCGGGTGACCGAGGTGGCCACCGATGCCGCTCAGCGGCAGGCCGAGCAAAACGAGATCATCGCCACGCAAGCTGGGCAGGTCACCGAGACCACGCGGCAATTCGTCGAGTCCAGCAGCGACACGCGAAAAGACATGCTCGAACTGCACCGCCAGTTGGTGGAATCCGAGGCCAAGGCTCGGGAAGAGCTTCTCCTGATCCAACAAGACCTGATCGACCGCGACGCACAATGCCGGCAGGAGCTTGACGCGATGCGGCAGGAAACGCAAGCGGCGATGGATAACGAGCGCCGGAACGTCGACCGGCAACGTGAAAACCTTGATGCCGAGCGGAAAGAGATCGCCGGTCAAAAACAGCGTGCCCCGATCATCGCGGCGGCCATCGCCCAGGTCGGGTTGATATTGGCTTGCCTGCTGCCTTTGGTTCTCTGCGGCTACCTGCTCTACGTGCTGCGGCACCCGGGCGATAACGACGCAGCCGTTACGGAACTGTTGATCGAGGAGATCGTTGCCGATCGGCCGCGGTTGTTGCCTGCTCCCGGCGCGATGCCGGCCATCGCCAAAGAACGGCCCGTACGGAGCATCGAACACGGTCCGGATACTGAAGGTGCCGAGCAACTCGAATCACCGACGCCGGTCGCATGATTCTCGACCACCCTGCAACCAAGGAGAACTCCTCCCGGCACCGTCCCGTGCTCGGCGCCATCCGATAGGACGCTGAGACGCCGCCGCGGGTCGTGCAGGGGCGGCAAGTGGTCCTCGATATTCACGGAATACGTTCACCCCAGACACAAACAGAGGTTGTATGGAAACTCTCATCACATTCGGCGTTCTGGCAGTCGTCGTCTACGCCATCTACCGCGCCGGCAAACGCACGGGCAGCCGTAAGGCCTACGGCGTTGGTCGCCGGCATGGACGACGGCAAGGGCGTGGCCGCCGCTATCGATGAACGGACACCCCACAGCAACGCAATCAGCCCTGACACCCGAACCAAGGAGACCCCTTTGTGAGCCATATCGCAACGATCAAGACCCAGGTCCGCGACGCGGCAGCGGTACGTGCTGCTTGCCGACGTCTCGGGCTGCCGGCGCCCGAACAGGGCACGGTGAAACTCTTCAGCGGTGAAGCCACCGGGCTGGCCGTGCAGTTGCCCGACTGGACGTACCCGGTCGTCTGTGACACGGCCAGTGGCCAACTCCGTTACGACAATTTTGAAGGCCGGTGGGGCGATCCGAAGCATCTCGATGGGTTCAAACAGGCCTATGCGGTAGCGAAAGCAAAGATTGAGGCGCGCCGCCGGGGCCACTCGACTACCGAGCAAACCCTGCCCGATGGATCGATTAAGTTGACCATCCAGGTCGCGGGAGGAGTCGCATGAAGACACAAACCATCGAGATCATCGTAACGCCCCAAGGCAAGTCGTCTGTGCAAACCCTCGGCTTCACTGGCTCTTCCTGCCGCGATGCGAGCAAGTTCATCGAGCAGGCACTGGGCCAGCGTACGAGCGAAACGCTAACCGCCGAGTTTCATCAGGCCGAATCGGTTCGGCAGACCAATCAACAGCGGAACGGCTGAACCGACATGCCGAAGGAGAGTTGCCCATGATACCGATCAATTTTTGGGGGCGTCTACAGGCGCGTCTGCTTGGCCGTCAGACACTCAGACCGAACCCAGCGCGAGCACATCGTAACGGCGGTCCAAGGGTCTTTTTGGTCGTCGAAGGCGTCAACGATATTCACTTCCTGCGGCGGATCAGTGCAATCCTGCACATTGACGATCCGCACGTGCCCGACCTGTCGGCCATGGAGTGCCGCGGAGAACTGATCTTCGTTCCTTTCGGCGGCGGCGATGTGTCGTTATGGACGGACCGATTGGCCGGGCTGGATCGGCCGGAGTTTCATTTGTACGACCGCGAAATGCCGCCGGAGACCCAGTCGCGTCAAACGATTGCGGACGCCGTAAATCGCCGCCCCCGATGCCAGGCCGTTCTGACGGACAAGCGGAGTCTTGAAAACTATCTGACGCCGAGTGCCATCCGTGAAGCCGGCGCCGTCGACATCACCTTCGGCGACCGAGATCATGTGGCCGAACTGGTCGCCCGGCGGATGCACGCGCGACTCACCGGGCAACCACCCTGGAATGACCTGTCGGCACGCAGGCGAAAGCGTCGCCGCGACCGCGTGAAGAAGTGGCTCAACACCCGGGCAGTCGCGCGGATGACGCCCGAGCGCCTTGCCAAACGTGACCCGGTCGGCGAGGTCCGCTGCTGGCTGGCGACGATCGCCCGACTGGCCGATGGGCAGTAGGCGACAACTTTGCATCTATACCTGGAGATCGGCCTGCCCCAGAGGAATGTGCATATCACAAACCGTCTTACCACAGGAGGGTCCCTCAATGACCGAAACGAAACCGCCTCCAACTCCGGCAGTCGGCCGATTTCCGGGGCTTCGTCGAAGGAAGCATTTATACCTGGCATTGCTGGTGGTGGTGTTGGCTTGGGCGTGTGCCAAGCCTGCCGCGGTTCTGGCGATCGGCGGCTATCAGCAGTATATCTCGCCCAACAAAGGATACCGGTGCGCCCACGCGACCCACTATGGCGGCCTTTCCTGTTCCCAGTACGGAAAGCAGGCGATCCAGACACACGGCGTCCTCGGCGGACTGATGCTGCTTTGGCAGCGCTTTGATGACTGCCACGATGCGGCTGTGGCGCTACGTGCCGAACGCTGCCAACCGTTGAGACCGCAGGCCGGTGATGACTGTGCGGGATGCTTCGAGACCCCCGAAGAACAGGGTCGGCGCGAAGGGCAGGAAACGAAGCAGTACTGCGCCGGATGCGCTCAGGGATGCTGTTCGAGCGATTAGTTCGTTGGGGCTCGCCTGCGAAAATCGGTGGGTTTATGGCACAGCTACGATTGCCGGAACTCGCCACCCGTGTAAAGGCGCTGATTGTCGCTCCTGACTGCCTCAGGTGGGTCCGCGGAAGTCTTGCCAACTTGCGTCGGTGTACGCCACCGAATGCAGTCCACAAATTGCCGTTTCCTGCGTCGGTCGTGAACACCGCTGCGCATATATAATACCTGTTCGGATCAGTCGGTCGGTTTGACCGAAGCACACCGCCAGAGGCTGTCAACCGGCAGAATCAT
>JABMRP010001047.1 GCA_013202535.1 Planctomycetota bacterium | reverse complement strand
TGGCTGCGCAAGATGATCGAGGTGGGCGACCCGGTCGAGTTTCAGACGGCCGCGGTGCGGGTTCGCCACGACGAGGACGTCGAAATGTACGTCAACGGCAAGCGGGTCTTTGTCGTTACGGGGTTCAACGTGCGAAGAACCGCGTACGACGTGACCGCGGAACTCAAGGCATCGCTGAAACCGGGCCGCAACGTCGTGGCCGTGCATGTTCACCAGACCAGCGGCGGCCAGTACATCGACCTGGGGCTGGTGTTGGACCCCAAGGAGAAGCCGGCGATGCGGATCGATCCCCAGGCACTTGCCCGGCTGCGCGCGTCGCGCTGGCCGGTCGAGAAGGCATGGAAGTGGTACGGGGAAATCGGACCAATCGCGGGCTGCAACTACCTGCCGCGAACGGCCGTCAACAGCACCGAGATGTGGCAGAAGGAGACGTTCGACCCCAAGACGATCGACGAGGAACTCGGCTGGGCCGGGAAGTGCGGCATGAACAGCGTCCGCGTGTTCGTGCAGTATATCGTCTACGAGGCGGACCCCGAGGGACTGATCGAGCGTATGGAACGATTCCTGGAAATCGCCGATCGGCACGGCATTTCGGTGATGTTCATCCTCTTCGACGACTGCTGGATCCAAGAGCCCAAGCTAGGCAAGCAGCCGGACCCGGTGCCCGGGCTGCACAACAGCCAGTGGACCGCCAGCCCGGGGAAAAGCCGCAAGGCGCGGGAGAACTGGCCGGCGCTGGAGAAGTACACGACCCATGTCGTGGGGCATTTTGCCGGTGACAAGCGGGTGATCCTCTGGGATCTGTTCAACGAGGCGAAAGGGGAAAGCCGGCCACTGGTCGAAGCGGCGTTCGGTTGGGCGCGAAGCGCGAAGCCGACGCAACCGCTCAGCGCCTGCTGGCAGGCGTCGGATCTGTGGGACGTGGCCACGTTTCACGACTATCACACGCCCAACGCAAAGAGCCTGGCTGAGCGAACCGCCGAGCGGCCGGCCCTCTGTACCGAGTGCATCGCGCGAACGTTCAACCCCCGGTTCGACGCCATCGTGCTGCCCATGGCCGAACACGGCATCGGCTGGTACATGTGGGGGCTGGTCAAAGGGCGCATTCAGACGCACTACCCCTGGGGCTCCAAGCGAGACGCCCCCGAGCCGAAGGTCTGGTTCCACGATCTGCTTCATCCCGACGGCACGCCATACGATCCGCGGGAGATCGAATTCATTCGCCGCTTCCACAAAGAGTTCAAGATGCCCCGTCGTGCCGACCGCTGGTCCCAGGAGCAGGCAAACAACTGGTACGAGGAGGCCGGGCCGATCCGCGGCTGTAATTACCTCCCCCGATCGGCCACCAACACGACCGAGATGTGGCAAAAGGAGACGTTCGACCCGAAGACCATCGACGAGGAACTGGCGTGGGCCAAGTCGGTCGGTTTCAACAGCCTGCGGGTGTTCGTGCAGTACTTGGTCTGGGAGAACGACCCCGACGGATTGAAGCAGCGCATGGAGGAGTTTCTGCGGATCGCCGATTCGCATGGCATCCGGACGATGTGGGTGCTGCTGGACGATTGCGCGTTTGGCTATCCGGCTAAGCACGAGCCGTACTTGGGCCCCCAAGGCGATCCCAAGCCGGGTGAGTATGCGCCTTTTTGGACGCCCAGCCCGGGACGCCGCCGCGTGGCCGATCGCCGGGCGTGGCCCAAGCTGCGCGAGTACGTGACGGATCTGGTGGGCGCGTACGGCGACGACCGGCGGGTCCTGGCGTGGGACCTTTACAACGAGGCCCGGGGTGAAAACCGCCCGTTGATCGAAGCGGCGTTTGCCTGGGCTCGTCGGGCCGGTCCGTCTCAACCGTTGACCACCTGCTGGCACGCCCACGATCTGGCCGACGTGATTTCGTTTCACTGCTACGGTTCGCCGGACGCGATGCGCAACACGATCCGGCAGCACAAGACGCACGGCCGGCCCGTCCTGTGTACCGAATGGCTGCTCCGCCGCGGCGGCAACACGGTGGCCGACATTCTTCCGGTGCTCGAAGAAGAGCAGGTCGGTTGGTTCATCTGGGGGCTGGTCACCGGCCGGACGCAAACCTGCATGCACTGGAGTTCCAAGCCGGGCGATCCGATTCCAGAAAACTGGCAGCACGACATTTTCCAAGCCGACGGCACGGCGTATCGGGAGGAAGAGAACGCGTTGTTTCGGAAGGTTTCGACGAAGGAATGACCGCATATACCGTACGATGGGCCTCCGAGCCCGTCGAAATGGAGCGCGGACAGCGACGGGCTCGGAGGCCCATCGTACGGAGTTCCC
>JABMRP010001046.1 GCA_013202535.1 Planctomycetota bacterium | reverse complement strand
GTTGAGTGTTTGACGTCGCGGGGCGTCTCGTCCACAATGGTCCATAGGAGGCCGATGTACCGTGGGCGTGGATGAAAGGAACGACACATGCGAACGACGATTTTGGCGATTGCTCTGGTCTTGCCGCCCGGGCTGGCACCAGCGGCCGACGCTTGGCCCATGTTGCGTGGTCCGGCTGGCAACGGTCACGCCGAAGAAGCCAACCTCCCGCTCTCCTGGAGTGAAACGGAAAACACTGCCTGGAAAACGTCAATCCACGACCGCGGCTGGTCGTCGCCGGTCGTTGGGGAAGACCAGATCTGGATGACCACGGCCACCGCCGACGGCAAGGAATTGTTCGCCGTTTGCGTCGACCGCGCCAGCGGAAAGATCCTGCACGACGTCAAAGTATTCGACGTGGCCGAACCCGAGCGAATCGCGCCGGTCAACAGCTACGCCTCGCCCACGCCGGTGATCGAAGCCGGTCGCGTCTATCTTCACTACGGGACCTACGGCACGGCGTGCCTCGACACGGCCACGGGCAAGACTCTTTGGGCTCGACGCGATCTGAATTGCGATCATCACATGGGGCCCGGCTCGTCGCCGGTGCTCTTGGGCAATCTGCTGATCTTCCACGTCGACGCCACCGACGTGCAATACATCGTCGCCTTGGACAAGAAGACGGGCCGTACCGTCTGGAAGACCGACCGTTCGGTCGACTACACCGCCGTCCACCGTTTCTGCCGCAAGGGTTTTTGCACCTCGACGGTGATTCAAGCCGGCGAGCGAGTCGAGTTGATCAGCCCCTGTTCGAAGGCCGTCTTCGCCTACGATCCGAGTACCGGGCGGGAACTCTGGAAAATAAACCACTACGGTTGGTCGATGGTACCGCGACCCGTGTCCGGCCACGGACTGGTGTTCGTGGTGGTCGATTACGATCACCCCGAACTGTGGGCACTGCGTCCCGGCGGGCACGGCGACGTGACCGACAGCCACGTAGTCTGGCGGCACCGGTCGGGCGTGCCCTCCACGCCCTCGCTGTTGTTGATCGACGACCTGCTCTATATGGTCGACGACAACGGCGTCGCCTCGTGCCTGGAAGCCAAGACCGGGCAGGTCGTCTGGAAGGAGAGGCTCGGCGGCGACTTCTCCGCCTCGCCCATCTATGCCGCCGGCCGCATCTACTTCTTCGACGAAGACGCCACGACCACGGTCATTCGCCCGGGGCGCGCGTTCGATCGATTATCGACCAACACTCTCGCCGGCCACCAGATGGCCTCGCCCGCCGTGGCGGGAGACGCTCTCTTTCTGCGCACGGAAACGCACCTTTACCGGATCGAAAAGCAGCCGTAACTAAAGGCTCCTTTTTCCAGAACCATCAAGGAGAAAACGAACATGCCCGCCCGGCAGATGCTTTCCCACAGTGTCTTTTTCACTCTCAACGACAACTCGGCCGCCGCCAAAGAGACGCTGACGGCCGCCTGCAAGCGATACCTTTCCGACCATCCGGGCACGGTTTTTTTTGCCGCGGGGACCCTGGCCGAGGATTACGACCGTCCGGTCAACGACCGCCGGTTCGACGTGGCCCTACACGTCGTCTTCGCCGATCAAGCCTCCCACGACCAGTATCAGCAGGCCGCGGCCCACATGAAATTCATCGAGGAGAACAAGGACAATTGGAAGGAAGTCCGCGTGTTCGACGCGAGTGTCAATCCGTAAAGAAGCAACCGAAACGGAAGGAGCGGGGACGCATGCACAATTACCCAGCAGCCGTGGCCATCGCCATTCTCACCTGGTGCATGGCGGGCTCGTTGTCGGCGGCCGAGCCGATCGACGTCGGCTCGCGACTCGAGTTGTTCGTCGATCGTCATTTGATCGACCGGCTCGAAGGCGACGCAACATTGCACCCGCACCGGCCGGTGCCGCGAGAAGTCGTCCTCGTGACCGGCGAGCCCTGGGAAGGCAATACGTCCGCCTACTACTCGATCTTTCAAGACCGCGACCTCTACCGGATGTATTACCGCGGCTCGCATTTCGACCAACAGACGCGCAAGTCGACACACCGCGAGGTTACCTGTTACGCCGAGAGCAAGGACGGGATCCATTGGGTCAAGCCCCGGCTGGGACTCTTCGAGTTCGACGGATCGAAGCAGAACAACATCGTCTGGGACGGCATCGGCACGCATTGCTTCACGCCCTTTAAGGACGCCAACCCGAACTGCCCGGCGGAGGCTCGTTACAAGGCCGTCGCTCGCGGTCGCCCTCGGGGAAAGCCGGGGCTGTACGTTTTCCAGTCGCCCGATGGTATCCACTGGACGCCGATGGCCCCGGACCCGGTGATCACGGAAGGGGCTTTTGATTCACAGAACCTCGCGTTCTGGGATCCCCACGCGAAGCTTTACCGCGAGTATCATCGCACGTTTACCGACGGCGTTCGCGCCGTCATGACCGGCACCTCGGCCGACTTCCTGCATTGGACCCGCCCCGTTCTGCTGAAGTATACCGACGCGACGACCGAACACCTCTACACCAATGCGATTCAGCCTTATCCCCGCGGCGCGCACCTACTGATCGGTTTTCCCACCCGCTATTTGCCCAATCAGGGGAGCCGGGTCGAGCCGATCTTCATGGCCAGCCGCGACGGTCGGACGTTTCACCGTTGGAGCGAGGCGCTGATCGGCGAAGATGCTCCCCAAGACCGCGCCGGCAACCGCAGCAACTACATGACCTGGGGACTGGTCCAACTGCCCGGCGACGAGAAACACTTTTCCGTCTACGCCACCGAGGCCTATTACACGGGGCCGGACAGTCGAGTGCGCCGGTTCACCTTCCGCGTCGACGGGTTTGTCTCGCTTCGGGCGCCGGACACCGGGGGCGAGTTGCTCACCAAACCCTTCACCTTCGACGGCACGAAACTCCTGATCAACTTCGCGACCACCGGCGAAGGAAGTCTGCGGATCGAACTGCAAGACGCCGACGGCCGTTCGATCGACGGTTTTCACTTGGCGGACTGCCCGCCGATTCGCGGTGATGGCGCAGCGCAAGCCGTCGCCTGGAAAAGCGCTCCGGATCTCGGCCAACTGGTCGGCAAGCCGGTCCGGCTTCGCGTGCAAATCACTTCGGGCGACTTGTATTCATTCGCGTTTCGCCGTTAGCAGACTGTTCCCACGTGCCCCCACTTTCTCAACGGGCCGGTAGAATTCCCTTGACATCCACGGCCGGCCGATTACTCTCGGAGGTAGTTCTTCTCTTTTTCGGCCGGGACATCCTGGGGCAAGCGGTCCGTGGGGTGCCCGGCCGTTTTTCGTTCCTCACCGATTACTGGACCGGGACCGGGGTCGATACGATCCTTTCGGGCGCCGCGTTGTTCGATCAAGAAGTTCTCGTGGGACGCGGAGAAGCGTAGCTGGGGGGTTTCAGCGGAGCGTAGTAGGATGC
>JABMRP010001045.1 GCA_013202535.1 Planctomycetota bacterium | reverse complement strand
GCAAATCGGCGAATAGCCGCTTTGCTTCGCAAGTAAGGTAATTGCGCGACGTGTTCCGGCGGAATCAACAGGTCGCGAGCAAATGTGTTGGCTTCGCGTTCCTCTTCGGTCTCATTGCTCACGCCGTAATCAATGAATAGCTCTCGCTTTCCGTGCAACAACACGTGCCCCGCTTCATGGTAGAAACTGAACCACAATTGATCGTCGGTCTTGAACTTCAAGCTAACCTGAATGAGGGGCGTGTCCCTCTTGGGCAACCAGCGTTTAGCCCCACTGACGGCCGCTCTTGGGATTTCCCTCGTCAAGACGACTGCGACTCCGGCTTGTGCACACAGTTCGGGGAGTCTCGTGAGCCACACGTCGGCACTTGTCGTGGTAAGCTCTCGCACTTCTTGCTCTAGAAGTCGCCGAAACTCCTGCCCATTGAAACTCTCGCAGTCGATTTCTTCTGCCTGCAATTCTCCCATGCGCAACCACGCGGCCACAAATCCAGGATACTTGGCTTTCGCCTTGTTGCTCCGGTATTGGACGGATAGTGTAGGCAGCGTCTTGCGCCATGCGTCAACGCTACTGACACCAAAAAACCGCAGCGCGCGATGCACTAATGTCCCAATGTCGTCGGACGGCTCCACCAATTCTCGGTCCACAAGCTCCTCAAGCGGAATCTCTTTGAGCCAAGCCTTGTGCTCCGCCAGGGCCGCGAGTTCCTTGCGTCGCGACAAAGCCTCGCGATAGCCCAATTCACGCCGGTTCCAAAACCTGGCGGACACACCGGTTACGAGTTCCAATTTTCCGGCCGTATCATAGCTGATCGGAGCGATCCCGTTGATAATCTGGCTAATTGTCTTTTCCGCCAGACCGGTACGCTGCGCCAATTGGGTTTGCGAGATGCCTTTGTCGTCAATCGACTCCTTGAGCGTCGCGCCAGGAGCTACAACGTAGTCAGGATCAAATTTGTATTTCGACATGGGTCGTGCCCTTCTATTGGTGGTAGTCGCCGATCCCAACGATTTCGATCTTGGTGACCTTCGACCGGTCCACCCCTCCATCACTCGATTGAGGTATCGGGTCGTGGTCTGGTGCAAAGACGAGTCGATCGGGATGAACAAGATCAACGGCAAACAAACCATCCAGATCTCCCGTCAGCGGATGGCATCTACCCGGAACACCCTTCATCGACTCCAGCGTTTCGGCAGCGTCCAGGTCCATGAGTCGCTGCTGAATCACGCCGGCCATGCGCGGTCCATAGTCGCCCCTTAGTTTCTTCTCTGAGTTACAGAGCTTGGCAAGCTTGGATGTGGCAAAGCTTATTTCCATGCCTCGAACCTGTACTAATGACTCGGCATCCTTTCCATAGAAGTTTACCAAATACGTAAAGACAAGTCAAGGCATATTGTCAAATAATCTTTACTAGATAGGTAAATGAATCTTGGCGTGCATAACCGCTCAAGAACGAAAAACGGGACGGCGGTTATGAGGAAACCGCCGTCCCGTGTGGTATCTGATCGCTCGGAGGCCGGTCGACGACCGGCCCGCTCGCAGCTCCTTTTATATGTCGTAAACGCCCTTCTTCTCGGCCGCCGGCTGCTCGCCGTTTTCCTCGGCCGGTGGTGTCCGCGGCTCGGCTTCTACATCCTCCAGGTCGGACGGCTGGGGAATTCTGTCCCGCGGATCGATTTGGGGCACCTCGTTGCTGGCCGGCGTTTCACCGGCGGTGCCGGCCGGGGTGGGGGCTTGCGTCGCGGGCGGCGTGTCCGTGACCACTTCGGAGACCGTGGTGATCGGATTTCCGCAGGCGTCCAGTGGTATTCGGTAGCAAACCACCCGGGGCTCACGGCACGTATACGTGATCGGCACCCGCTTCTCGACGCATCGGGGGACACGCACCGTCTGCTGTATCTCCTCCATGCGACATACGCGAACCGGGATCCGCTCCACCTTCTGCTCGTAGACCGTCCGGCACGTGGTCACCGGCACCTTGCGGACACATTGCTGGGGCACCAGGCGCGTGACCTGGACGGGTACTTTCTTCTCGACCCGCTCGACGACCTGTTTGCACACCGTATAGGGCACGCGGCGGACGACTTCCTCGGTCACCGTGCGGCAGACCTTGTACGGCACCGTGCGGCAAATCTGTTGCGGCTCCATCGTGCATTGTTCGACCGGCACTTGGCGGGTGGTCACCTGCGGAACCATGGTCGTGACGGGCACTTGGTGGCTCACCAAGTTCGGCTGCCAGACTTTCTTCACTTCGTAGCGGCCCTTCTGCGTCGGCACCCAATAGAGGCCCGGCCAGTTTTCCTTGGCCCGCCCGCTGACCGGATCGATGGTCGTGCCGCCGGCGAGCCATTGAAGCTGATTCCGCGTCTTCGGCGGCTGCATGACGACCTGATCCCGGAAGCACCCCTGGTCGACGACCTGCGTCGTCATCGTGGTCACCGGGTGCATGACCGTCTGGCTCTCCGTCCGATAGACGGTGCGCCGGACCGGCCGGAGCACGGTCACGCATTCCTGACGTTCGCGCGT
This sequence comes from Planctomycetota bacterium, assembly GCA_013202535.1. GTDB lineage: Bacteria > Planctomycetota > Planctomycetia > Pirellulales > Thermoguttaceae > JABMRP01. Next base: position 933 of record JABMRP010001045.1, on the reverse strand, counting down.
CTCCCAGACCGGGCGCGACACGGTGTACCGCTCTTCCCGCTCGGCCGTCTCTTGCACCTGGCGCACCACGTTGTAGCTGCAGTCGCGATACTGCGTTTCGGTGACCGGCTTCCACACCGTGTAACGCTCTTCGCGCTGGCTCGTCTCGGTGATCGGCCGGGCCACTTGGTAGTGGCGCTCACGGTATTGGGTTTCCCATACCGGACGATACGAGGTGACCTGCTTCTGGTCGTAGACCGTCTCGCGCTCGATTCGATAGGCGGTCACCTGACGCTCGTCATAGACGGTCTTATAGACCAGCCGATAGGTCGGCCCGCATTGCACCGCCGGTTCGACCAGCATCGGCAGACTGCTCTGGGCTGAAGTGCCGATGGGGAGTACCCCCAATACGGCCGCCACGACAAGGACTCGCGCCGAGTGATTCATTTCTGATCGCCTTTCTCTCTTCTGCTCTTCCGCCTGCCGGAACGCCGCCGGGCGTGGCGGGGTGGATTCTCGAAAATTCCCCCCTTTGACCGTACCTACAAATGTAGGCCGCCAATAGGGGCGTAAGAACACTCCTTCATATGAATTTGCCGGACGAACGGCCAAACGGCAAACGGAAAAGTTTACCAGGCGGCCGAGTTCCGGTGATTAACCCAAGAGGCGCAAGGGTTTAAGAATTTCAAGAAAGTTTGAAGTTTGTGCCGATCGGCGCCGACGGGGGGGTGGCCGCTGTGTGCCGTAACACTTGTTGTGTCAACGGGTTAAGCGGTGGCACTTGCCCGACCGTTACAACCGGACACCCGTGCGGGACATCTTCGCTTCGACGCCGCGAGACGCTTGTCCGTTAGCAGCCCGTTGAAAAGTCGTGTGCCACTGCTTGCTTGCAAGCAGTGCCGCGGATCCGAGCACGAAACCCGGCAAGAAGGCACTGCTTGCAAGCAAGCAGTG
>JABMRP010000017.1 GCA_013202535.1 Planctomycetota bacterium | reverse complement strand
CGGTCGAGCCGCGAGAGCAGGGCGCGACGGCGGCCGGAGGTCAGCTCGACGCCGCCTTCGCGAAGAATCCAGTCGAGGGCTGAGTTCTGGAAGCCGGACAAATTATCCCGATGCGCCGTCGAGTAACGAATGAAGGCCTCGCGCGACACGATCGCCGGATTGAGGCTGGTCGGCAGATCCGGCTTCTGACCAGGCGCCTTCTCGCGCTGGTGGCTGAAGTGGATTCCCAGTTCGCTGCGGAGCCAGGTGAGCGTCCCTACCTTCCAGACATATGTCCGACCGGTTACTCTCGGTTTGGAATTCTCTTTCTGGAAGGAGGCTCATTGTGGGTACACGCAACCGGCCTAAACAGGCTTTGGAGCGACTGGCGGCCAAAACGATTGACGCGAAGTTTCTGCACGAAGTCGAACATGGAATGAACTGCTCTCCGTTCGAGGCCGAGGCGGTTCTCCAAGTGGTCAAGGAAGTCTATTTTCCATTCATCAATGCCGAACTGCCGTTGACCCCGCCAGGCAAGGTGACGCTGATTGCCGTCTCCGCCGACGAACCGTCGGGCAAGCCGGTCACGCAGTGTGAAAAAAGCACGGTCTGCTTGACGTTGCATCGCGGCATCGAGGACGATCGCCTGCTGCAACAGCAGGGCGCCGTCGGTTTTCGCCGAGCCCGAATTCCCGATCTCTGCCAAGAGGCGCTCAGCCAAGGCGGCCTGTTGACGGCCGAGGATCTTGCCCACCGCGTGTTTTTCGTCTCTCCGCGAACCATTACTCGCGACTTGACCGCACTGCGTAACGCTCAGCCTGGTCAGATGATTCCCCTGCGAAGCACCGTCCACGACATCGGGCCGGTGCTTACCCATCGCACCGAGATTGTTCGTCTGGCCCTGCAAGGGAAAACAACTTCTCAAATCTGTCGGATTCTCCATCACTCTCCTGACGCGGTGACCAACTATCTGGCCACCTTCGCACGCTGCGTGCACCTGGCGCGACGCGACATGCAGGTCGGACAGATCGCCTTTCTCTTACGACGCGGTCCGGCCTTGGTGCGGCAGTATCTCGACCTGCTGGCCGAGTGCGAAAACGATCGCAACATGGCCTACCACTTGGACGAATTGCTCCGTCTCGGCCACTGCGGCGGAGAAAAAAAAGCGCAAGCCGGAGGCCAAGCCATGGGTAGGGCCGTCGATCCGCTGCGCAAGAGATTTGCCCCTATGCAGGCAAAAACCTTGAAAAACGCCCTGGCACACCGCATCCGTCGCGAATTCCCGCGCATCGGCGGACCGCGGATCGGGCAACTCTGCGCCGAGATGATCCTGGAAGTCGTTGGCAGTCACTTGCGACCCAAAGAGCATCTGGCCCATGGCCAGGTCCTTTGGCTGGCCGTCGCCGTGGACGACCCTCCTCGTCGTCATCAGACGATTGCCGAAACCGACCTGGTTCCCGTTGTCTTGGACCTCAGCACGCCCGAGGACGTCGAGCAGCGATTGCAACGCGTTGCCGCCCCGAAGCGTCTGCTGAACAAGGTCTTGCGACTTTGCCGGCAGGCCTACGATCAGGGAGGTTTGTTGTCGAACTGCGATCTGGCCGAGTTGTTGGCCAACCGGGATGAACGCATCTCCCAACTTGTGTGCGAATACGAACGGCAACATCGGATCGTTGTGCCTCGGCGCGCTACGGTGCACGATGTGGGCAGCGGCATGACTCACAAACGCATCATCTGCTACAAACGCTATGCCGAAGGAAAACCGGCTGACCTGCTTGCCCGAGAAACCTATCACAGCCTCGAAGCGGTTGATCGGTATCTCGGCCAGTACGATCGCGTCCGTCATTGCCGCCTCGAAGGGCTCTCGCCTCAACAGACGGCCCACATCCTCGACTGCAGTTTGCGGCTGGTGGAGCAGTATTTGGCCATCGACGATGAATTGGAGGCCGCCCGTGGTTGACGATTCTTCAACGCCCGCCATAATTCACAATGGCCATCGAGAGGATAGGGCTGGGCTGAGGAGCAACCCGAGCGCTCGATGGTCCACCCGAAGATGGATCGGGGCGTTTGCCACATCGCAGACGCCTCGATCTTCATCATCATCTTTGGGTGCTGAAAGCGGAAAACCTTCCTGCGTCCGGCATAGCCCGAAACCCCTCACGCTTACGTCCCCGGTCGGACATATGTCTAGATCTACGGGACGTAGGGACACAGCCTTTGACGCCGCCGCTCGACCCGCTGTTGGTCCTGGGGGTCAGCCCCGTTT
>JABMRP010001044.1 GCA_013202535.1 Planctomycetota bacterium | reverse complement strand
TGACCGTCGACAACCCCGACCCGAGCGTGTTCACGACGATCCTCGACGTCAACAACGCCACGATCGAGGTGGCACTCCTGGGGGACCTGACGCCCGGCGAGGTGTACCAACTGTTCGGCGCCGACTCGATCATCGGCACGTACGACAACCTCATTCTGCCGGACGGCGTGGACGGCAGTATGCTGCTGGTGGACGGCACCGTCTCGGCCGCCGTTCCCGAACCGACCTCCGCCGTGCTGGCCCTGATGGGCCTCGTGTCGCTAGGCCTGTTTGTCAGGCGGCGAAGTCAACGGGCTTGATGCTCGGGGCCGAACTCGAAACTCACGGCACGTCGACCATATACTTCGCGCCGATCTCGTCACCAATCTCCTTCACCTGCCGACTCATCCGCTGGCGATGCTCATCGAGCGTCTCGCGATACTGTGGATCCCCCGCCAGATTGGTCATTTCGCCGGGGTCGGTGTCGAGATCGATCAACTGCTCGCGGTGTTGGCCGGATTCGTGGATGCTGTACTTGAACCGGGCCGTACGCAGCATCCGGCCGAACTGGCCTTCCACGAAGAGTTGCTCGCGCCACACGTCAACCGGCTGCCCCTGGGCCAGCGACCGAAGGCTGCGCCCGGGGAGTCCCTCGGGCGGGTCGATCCCGGCAAAGTCGCACATCGTCGGGATGAGGTCAATGCCCGCACTGACCAGATGCTCGGTGTCCACGCCGCCCGGCTTGGTCGCGCCCGGGTAACTGAAAATCAGCGGCACCCGGGTGGCCTCTTCGTAGAGCACCGTCTTGTGCTCCAGGCGATGGGCCGAGTCCATGTCGCCGTGATCGCTGGTGAAGACGATCAGGGTGGTCTCTTCGAGCCCGGCCTCGCGCACCGAATCGAGCACCTTGCCGATCTTGGCGTCGACCATCTCGGTCAGCCGGCAATACGCCCAACGGTGCAATCGCCATTGCTCGGGCGACCACTCGTCGCGAGCCCGCTTCTTGAACCGCCGTTGGAACAGGCCCGTTTCGATAATCTCGGGTTCTTCGGGCTGCGGCTCGAAATTCTCCGGCAGCGGCGGACAGTGCTTCGCAAAGAACTCCTCGCGCGAAACGCCCGTCGGCAGTCGCAGCGCCTCGGCCAGCGGCGGAAGTTTGCCCCGGTTTTGCTCGTCGAGATCCTGCAGGGCCATGTAGCAGATGTCGTGCGGATTGATGAAGGAGAGGACCAGCAGAAAGGGCCGCTCGTGCTTTTTCGCCACAAACGCGGCCCCCGCCTCGGCCAGTCCGGCCCGTTGGTCGCCGGTGATCTGCTCGAATCCCATCGACGTCGGGGTCATCCCCTTGGGCAAATGCACCTTGCCGCCGTAGGCCGTTTCGTAGCCCGCGTTGCGGAAAATCCAACCCATGCTCCCGGTCACCAGCGAAGGCCGTACGCCACGCCCCCCGTCGCCGTTGTGCTTGATGCCGGCGCGACTCGGATAGAAGCCGGTCATCATCGTCACTCGCGAGGGCAGGCAGACCGGGTTGCTGCAATACGCAAGCTCGAACCGCGTACCATCCCGGGCGATGCGGTCCATGGCCGGTGTTTGCAGGTAGCGGTTTCCCGTGCAACTCATCATGCCCGCGTGTTGCTGATCGGTGATGATGCAGACGATGTTGGGACGGTTGGGTTTGCCTGCATGCGTTGTTGTTGCGACGGACAACGCGACAGCGAAGAAGGTCAACACGAGGGAAATGCTCTTCATGGGATCGCTCCGAATACGTGGTGTTTATCCTCGTGACGACGCTTCGCGTCGTCACGCACGCCCCGACGCTTCGCGTCGAAGAACTGGCTTGCCGTTATACCCAACGCGGAACTCTCTCTCCAGTGACGCAAAGCGTCGAACCCGGGCGTTCCCACGCGGAAGCGTGGGAACGAGAGAAACTAATTCGCCGGGCACAAGTGCCGGGGCTAAACAAATCTTCCGTTACTCCTCATGTTGCACGACGAACCCCTTGCCGTCGGCCGAGACCTTCGTGCCGTCGGAAAACGTAACCGTCCGTCGACCGTTCTCCATATTGTAAACGATATACGATCGCCGGTCACCTTTACCGAAGACGGCGACCAGCGGATAGTCGGCCGTGACGGTCCGGTCGACATGGCCCAGCGCGTCCATCGCGTGCAGCCAGGCGTAGGTGTTGGCTTGCGAATTGCCCGCCTCGGCTGGATACTTCTCGTGCTGGGCGTTATACTGCTTCAGCGCGTCTTGCGGGTAGAGCGAACCACCGTGCAGCGGCAGCCAGTTGATACCGTACACCGCCTCGGGGTTGGCCGAAAACCACGTCTCGTTGGCCCCTTTACCGCCCCAGACCATGGTCACCACCGCCGGCGCGTAGTCGGCCGGGTGGTTCTCGTCGTGGACGTCGAACCAATACTCGTGGATGGCCGTCATTTCGGTCGTGTAGAGGAAGATACCCAGATCGCGCAAGGCGACGTCGCCGGTGGCCTGTCCCCAGAGAATCATCGCGCACCAAGCGTTCATCGCCTCGGACGACGATTCGTTGTTGTTGCCGTCGGCGAATTTCGCGTGGCCCGACGCCCACGAGTGGCCGGCGTAGGGATCGAAATTGCGAAGGAAGGGGAACTTCGGATCGTCTCGCTTCGGCGCGGCGATATCGCGCACCAGCAGTTCGACCATGGAGCCCCAACGATCCGAAGCAGCCCACTGGGGATCGACGCGCGCCAACTCGGCCGCCGCGCGGATGAAGTAGCCGTAGTGGAAATGATGGTCGTTCAGGTCGACGTCACTGCCGTAGCTGGCCGGGTAACCGATGAGCGAGCCCCAACGGTCGTCGTAATAGAAGACGCCGAACGACTTGACTTCGCCCCGCGGATTGGTGGCGGTGAACCAATTCTCCAACCGCTGGCGCAGTTCTTTGTGGAACGCGGCCGCCGCGTTGGTGTTGTCCGACTGCTCGGCCAACGGTGCCAGAGTGGCCAGACGGCCCAGGTGCTTGCCTTCCCAGTAGGTGTCCTTGGCCCCTTCACGGGGACGCTCGGCTTCCCGGTCCAGGAAAACGTCGAGCTGCCGCTTGTCGCAGTTGCCGGCCAGCGGTAACGACGGCAACACGCCGCAAAACGGTACTTCCGTGGTAAACGACGACCCGGCGGCCAGCTTCATCACGCCGCGAACCGAACCGAGCGGGCAGATGTACCGCTCGATCGGCGCGTATCGCCACTGGTGTGGATACAGGGCAAACAGCGTATCGGTCGTTTGGCCTTCGTGCGGCTTGGTCGTAAACGTGAACGTCGTTCGCACCGTGCTGCTCTTCGGATCGTATTGCCAGGCGATTTTGGTGTCGGTCACGTGGGCGTAAGCGTAGCGGGCAAACAGGGC
>JABMRP010001043.1 GCA_013202535.1 Planctomycetota bacterium | reverse complement strand
TGACCGGCAGCAGGCCCCCAAACACAACGGTCGAGATTCCACCGCCCAGCAACAGGGGGTAGTAGACGGCATAGGGTTGCCCGAGCCCCAAAGCGGCGATCCCGAAGCCGAGGGCGGCCACGCCAAACAAGGTCACGCAGACAGCCAGGGCCATCACGAACCGTCGAGCCCTGCCCGCGCCGCCCAGTGTCCCCATGAGCGCTCCCAGGCATCCGAGGATGGACCCGCCGATACCGCCGATGAGGCCCCCGGTTCGGTCGTCCCACCAGGCACCAGCCGAAGATTGCGAGCCCGAGGCCATCGCCAGCGGGTCTTCGCCTTCAGTGTATTCCACGAGTCGGGCGGGCGCCAGGTACACGGTTCCGCGGCCGCCGAACATGAGGTTCAGTTCCAGCCGACCGGGCAGGCCGGTCCCTTCCTGCCTGAAGAAGGGAAGGCGGAACGTTCGCCAATCGGAGGTGCCTTCGATGGCTTGCATCGGCCCGGCTTCCGCCAAGGTCCGGGAAAAGTAGGACCCGCCGTTGGGAAAGCAGCTCCACATCTCAAGGGCGCTTTGCGTCTCGACCTTCTCGTATCGCACTTCTCCCTCCACGGCGTAGCGGAGCGCGGTAACGCCCGGCTTCTTCAACTCCGTGATCGCGACCGTTTTCGGCTGCGGGTCGGGGTTGGCGATTTTGAGAGTCCCATCGGGCTGAACCTGGCCGCCGAGAAGTTGGCCCGCCTTGTCGAGCTCCGCCCAGGAGATCTCCCGGACCAGCTCCTCGCAAGAGGCGGCCGACGCAAACCCCAGGACGACCAGACTACTTGCGATCAGGCGTTTCATGGCGATTCTCCAGTTCTTCCCGGTGAGCTTCGAGCAGCAGTTTGAGCGTGTGAATGTCGATCTTGCCCTCGGCATATTGCGCCCTGGCCATCCGTTCAAAGGGCGAGACGATTTGGTGGTCCTCGACCACCTTGATTTTCTCAATCAGCCGGTCGAGCCGAAGGCGGACGGTCGGGTAACTGATCCCGTAGCCCTTTGCCATCTCCTTCAGTGAGCCTGAAGCAAGGACGAACCGCTTGACGAAGGCGAGGTCCTCCTCCCCGAGGTAATCGATCCAGGTCTTCCGGTTCGTCAGGTCGCCGCTCATTTCCGATCCAGCCCAGGGATTTCGAGTGAATCGACTCAAACCATTTTACTACAATGAGTTACATTGGTAGAATTCAGGCACGGCCAGGGATTGTGTTTACTTCAACTTTAACTATAGTCTCAATAAATCAAAAGTCAATATTAACTTTATGGAAACCTGGGGTTTCGCCGAGTGTGGGGTTTAACGTCTCGAGGACGTGACTTGGGTGGCACTGGCTGCTCGCCAGCCGGTGCAGGCATCGTACGTGGCTTCAAGTGGTCCCAGCACACTGGCCAATCAGCGGCCAGTGCCACCCAACCGAGAGATTCAAGAGTAACGCCGCGTGGCCGACACTCGGTTGAGTTTCCGGGCGGGTTCAGGTATCTAGGGGGCGTCCCAACGAAGGAGGCACTGTGATGCGACATCTGCCGATCGTTCTGTTGCTGGCTGTCCTGACAACCGCGTCCCTATCGGGCCAGGAAAACCGACGCCCGCGCCCGCGCCGGGGCTATCCGCCGGAGCTGGCCGGGGCCAGCGTCGAGGTCTACAAGACTGTGGGTGACGTGAAGCTGAACATGTACATCTTCACGCCCGAGGGGCACAAGGCGACCGATCGGCGTGCGGCTATCGTCTTCTTTTTCGGAGGCGGCTGGCAAGGCGGCAGCCCGAAGCAGTTTCACGAGCACTCGAAATACCTGGCCTCGCGGGGGATGGTGGCCATGGCGGCCGACTACCGGGTCGGCTCACGCCACGGCGTGAAGGCGGTCCAGTGCGTGGCCGACGCCAAGTCGGCCGTCCGCTGGATCCGTACGAACGCAGAGCGCCTGGGCGTGGACCCGAGCCGGATCGCCGCCGGAGGCGGCTCGGCGGGCGGTCACCTCGCTGCCGCCACGGGCACCGTTCCCGGGCTGGACGAGCCGGGCGAAGATGCGTCGGTCAGCTCCGTGCCGAACGCGATGGTCCTGTTCAATCCGGTGTACGACAACAGCACAAACGGATACGGCAACTCACGCGTTAAGGATTACTGGACAGAATTTTCACCGCTCCACAATATCGATAAAGACACGCCGCCGGCGATCGTCTTCTTCGGTTCGAAGGAGAAGCTTGTGAAAATAC
>JABMRP010001042.1 GCA_013202535.1 Planctomycetota bacterium | reverse complement strand
GGGGGCTGCGGGGGGGGTTATAACGGTGGCAGTTGGGGCGGGCGTTGGTAGGGGTCAATCATCGCTCCGCGGGGGCAAGCCCGACGGTGGCCAAGAGCATGTTTCCTCAACTGGCCAAAGTGTTACGGAAGAAGGACATCCACGCTCGCTGGAAAAATGTTGCTGAAGCGGACAACCGAAAACCGACCGACCATCCGTTTTTTCGTATTACTGAATTACCGAACCTTGAGCCCCGAGACGCTTGACTATGGATATTGGCCCAATTACCGAGTATGCGGCATGGCTGCTCTACGCGGCTCTTGCCGCGATTGCCCTATGGGGGGCGTTCTGTGTGATTATCGTCTGGCGCCGCGTCGGACAGACCCGATTTCGCAACGAAGACGAGCAGTCCGAGTTTCTCGACAAGGTCGAAGACGTGCTGGCGGCCGGGGATTTCGAGGGAACCGTCCAGATGTGCGACGGCGATCCCCGGGCGATGCCCCAGTTGGTGATGATTGCGGTGAATCATCGCGACTCCGGGTTCTCCAAAGTGCGGTCGTTGCTGGTCGATCGCTTTCAGCGCGACGTTCTTTCCGATCTGGAATACCGCCTGAGTTGGGTGTACACGGTGATCAAAAGCGCCCCGATGGTCGGACTGCTGGGAACGGTCGTCGGCATGATGGGAGCCTTCAGCAAGCTGGCCGGGTCGCAGAAAGTCGAGGCGTCGGCACTGGCCGAGAACATCAGCCTGGCCCTGGTGACCACCGCCTGCGGACTGGCCATTGCCATCCCCCTGGTCCTCTCCACGGCCAGTATCAACGTGCGAATTCGCAAGATGGAGGATCTGGTGGGCGTCGGGCTCACTCGATTTCTCGACACGTTCAAGAAGGCCGTGGGTAGGGACTAGGGACTAGGGACTGGGGATTAGGGATTGGTGAGGAAGGCGTAGATATGCCGAGTGTGCAGGACTGGAAAAGTCAGATTACGGAGGAGGAAGGCGGGTCGCCGCTGGCCCGACGGCCGGTCGACGATAGTGCCGAGATGGACATTACGCCGATGATCGACATCACCTTTCTGTTGCTGATCTTCTTCCTCGTCGCGTCGATTCCGGACCCCAATACGGCGACCGACCTGGCGCCGGCCCGAAACGGTAAAGGGGTCAGCCCGCAGACGGCCACGATCATCACGGTCGGCGAGCGCGGCGGTCCGGGTCCTCCGCTGGTCTATTTGGGCGACGGCAAGAGCGGGACTCCGTTGCCGGATGACCCCGACTTGCAGGAACAGCAGATCCGCGAGGCCGTCGAGCAGGGGTTCTACCGCAAGGCGAAAATGACCGTGATTATCAAGGCGGAGCGGAATCTGCCGTACAAGGAGGTTTACCGAATCGAGGCCGCGGCAAACTCCGTCGAAGGAATCAAGATGTATCAGGCCGTTCTGGAGAGCGACTAGGCTCGTCGCGCCTCCCGGGAGAACAACCGATCGTGAGTATTCAGTTTCACTGTACCCAATGCAAGCGGCCGATGAAGGTCGACGAGCGTCACGCCGGCAGCAAAGTGCGTTGCCCCGGCTGCCGCACGTTGGTCGGCGTTCCGGCCCTGGGAGCACCGGCCCCGAAAAAGCGGCCGACCTCGGCGCCGGCCCCCGCGAAGCGTGCCGTCACCGCGAAACAAGTCGTCACCGAGGAAGCGGAAGAGCCGCCGGTTCGTTTTGGCGGCCGGCGGGATTCGTCGGAGCAAGAGTTGGACATGACGCCGATGGTCGACGTTACGTTCCTGTTGTTGATTTTCTTCATGGTGACCGCGGCGTTTAGCATGCAGAAGTCGCTGGAAGTGGCCCCGCCCGACCAGGAAGACAGCGCCGCCCAGAGCCGCCAGATCGACGACGTCGAGAAGGACGACGATTACTGCATCGTGCGAATCTACAAGGACAATACGATCACCGTCGACGACGTGACGGCCCGGAGCAAGCAAGACCTGATCGTCAAGCTTCGCGAGGCCCGACAGGGGACCGGCGGCAGCCGCGGGCCCAGCAGTCTCCTGGTGCTGGCACACGAAGACGCACGGCACGAGAAGGTGATCATGGCTCTCGACGCGGGCAACGCCGTCGGCATGGAGAACATCCGCCGGGCGGCACCGCGCCAAGACGACGATTTCTAACACAACTCGCCGAGAACGAATTCTAAGAGGCAGTAAAGGGTTTCTATGATTAGTGCGGAAGAATTTCTGGATCTGCTGGAGCAAAAAGACCTGTTGCCGAACGAAATGATCGACCACTTGCGCGAGCAGTTGGCGGCGGCGGACGGTATGATTCCGGCCAGCTCGGTTGCTGCCCGGCTGGTCGAGAAGGGGGAATTGACCAAGACCCAGGCGCGGCGCCTGCTGGGCTCCGGTGCCGAGACTCCCACCGCCTCGAAGACGCCCGTCGAGAAGAAACCTGTCGAGAAGAAGCCGATCGAGAGGAAGCCGGTCGAGAAAAGGCCGGTCGAAGAGCCACCGGCGGAGGAAGATTTCGGCCTGACGCCGCTGGACGGCGACGAACTGCGGTTGGCACCCCTGGATGAGGATCCTCCGAAGCCGGAAACCCAGGCGAAACAGAAGCCGAAGCCCCAGGCCAAACCGGCCGCGGCAAAGCCAACACCATCGCAACCCAAACCGCGGCAAGCACCCCCGGCCCGATCGGCTCCTTCGCAACCGGCCCAAGAACCAGCGCAACGACAGCCGGCCGCGCAGACGCCGCCGACCGCATCGTCGGAGCCCCGTTCGCTGCTGGACGAAGAGTTGACCCCGCTCGACGGAGGCCCCGGTGCGCCAGGCTCGCTGGGTGGGCTGCTTGACGAGACCATGCTGGACGCTTCGGCTGCGGCCGCCGGAAGCCTCCTGACGCCGGTTGGCGCCAAGAAGAAGGGATTCCGGTCTCTCTTTCAAAAGAAGAAAGGGCCGAAGAAACAGCGGGAGAACGTATGGGATTCGCCGCTGTTGCTGATCGGCGGTGGTACGCTGGTGGCCCTGGTGATCGTGGGCGTCGTGCTGGTGTTGGTGATGAATCGCGGTTCTGGAGACGAACTGCTGGAGGAAGGCCACAAGCACTATGACGGCGGCTCCTGGGCCAACGCCATCGCCGTCTACGATCAGTACTTGGAGAAATACGGGAGCCACCACGGTGCCAGCACGGCGCGAGTCCGCCGGGGAACGGCGCTGCTCTGGCAGCAGAACAGCGAGGCCAAGATCTCCGGCGATTGGTCCCAAGCGCTGGCCGAGGCCCGGGTTGTCCTCGATGAAATCTCCTCCGAGGAAGACTTCCCGCAAGTGCATGACCAACTGGCGACGCTACTGCTCGATATTTCCGGGGGTCTGGCCGACAACGCGCGTAAGACGCTCGACCCGGCGGTGGCCGACGAGGTGGATGAGGCGCTGATTCTGGTGCAGAAACTATCGCGCGAGCAGCGTTTGGCGATCACCGCCGACCTGGAAAAGGTGAAATCGACCTTGGCGCAGGCCCGGCACGATATCAATCGCGACAACGAGTTGAAACAAGCCATCGCCGGCATGAAGGAAGCGGCCGGTGCGGGCAAGCCGCGCGAGGCCTACGAGATCCGCTCGGCCCTGTTGCGAGAGTATTCGGAACTGGCCGACGACGATTTACTCAGGGAAGCGGTTCGCGTGGTATCGCAGTCACAGAAAGATGCCGTCAAGGTCGTGCCGTTGACCGGTGAGGGCACAACCATGGAAGTCGTCTCGGCCGTGTCGATCGGCCCGACGCTCGTTCGCCGGATGGTCTCCGGAACGGCTACCGGCGTCGACGACCGCTTCGTATTCGTCCAGTCGCGGGGAGTCGCGTACGGGCTGGACGCGACCAGCGGGGAAGTGAAGTGGCGGCGATTCGTCGGTTCCGGCGTCAACGGCCGGACCATACCGCCCGTCCCGCAGCGGCTTTCCGAAGACCCCGGCGGCGACGTACTGCTGGTCGACTCGCCGCGGAGCGAGTTGCTGCGGGTCGATGGGGCCACGGGAAAGCTGCGATGGCGTTTCACCGTGCGACAGTCCGGCGTGGCCGATCCCTTCGTTGCCCAACCGGTGGTCGTTGGCGACCGAATCCTGGTGGCCACGCGTTCCGGGCGACTGGTCGTTCTGGACCAGGACGAGCAGACTTGCACGGCGAAGACGGGGGTCGAGCTTTCTCAGGAGTTACGCGTATCCCCGGCGGTGAATCCGGCAAAAACGACGATCTATCAGGTCGCCGATCATTCGAATTTGTTCGTTCTTTCGGCCGACGATCACCAGTGCCGGGAGGTCGTCTATCTGGGGCACGAACCGGGCAGGATCGTCGTCCCGCCCGTCGTCATGCGCCGCTTCGTCATCATCGCCGAAAACCACACCAGCAACGATTCCCGCCTGCGAGTGTTGCAGACCGATCTGCAGGGTCGCTCGGTCAAAGAATCGGAGAGAAGCTATGATCTGCGCGGGCGCGTCGACGTGGCCCCGGTCGTCTCCGGCAATCGGCTGCTGGTCACGACCGACAAGGGGAAGGCTTACGTGTTCGGCCCCTCGAGTGCCAATAAGGTCGATGAGCTAACAAATCTCGTCATCGACCCGCTGGACGAGATCGTCAAAGAGACGGCGATCCCGGGCGAGGAAAACGTCATCCGCTATCCCTTGTTACGCAATACGGAGTGCTGGCTGGCCGGCGATTGGCTGATCAAGTACAACGTCTTGGCGACCGACGGCAAACTGGTTACCGACCGGGTTCTGGACAAGGAGTGCGTGTTCACGCAACCGCCGACGGCGCTGGGGCGCGTCGTCTTCACCACGCGCGAAGAGCCCGGCTTGACCGGCGCGCTGGTTTCGGCCCGAGACATGGACGAAGGCGAGCAATTGTGGGAAACCCTCGTGGGCGCCCCGCTGGCTGGAAGCCCGTTGGTCGAAGCCGATTCCCAACGGATCACGGCGGTCACCGCCGCCGGTGGGCTGTACCGCATCGCAGACGCCCAACTCACCCAAGCGGCAATTCTCGATCAGCCGACCATCGCCGTGCCCCCGACGGAAGTTCGCCGGTCGCTGACCGATATGTGCGAACTGGAAGACGGCCATCTGGCGGTCTCCAGCGGCAAAGGGGCCGAGGTGATCGCCCGGTTCGATGCCGGTGCCGCGCAGCCGCGGCAGTCCTCCGGCCAGCTCGATCTGGTCGATCCGTTGGCCTGTTCTCCCTTGCCGTTTGATTCCGGTCTGCTCGCGGCGACCACCAAGGGACAGATCGTCTTGCTCGATCTTCAGACGGGCGCGCCCCTGGCCGAACCTTTCCAACCAACCCGCGAGAGCGGTGTGGAGATTCTATGGCGCGGACTGGCGGCCGTCGACGGGCAGCGATTTCTGGTGTCCGACGGTCGCACGAAGCTTTATCTTGTGGGCATCCAGGACCAACCGACGCGGAATCTGGCCGCACTGGCCGAGAACGAAACCGATTTGCCCGAGCCGATCGTTTCGCCGATTGCCGTCCTCGGCCAGGTTGCTTACGCCGTCGACGGCGCCCGACAGTTGATCGCGTTGAAACTGCCGCCGGCCGATGCGGCGGGGACTCCGGCATTGACCCGATCCGAGGTTCAGTCGCTGGCCGCACCGTGTTCGTGGGGACCGCAACGTGTCGGTGACCGGGTGTTGCTGAAAACGGCCGGCAATCGCCTGTTGTGTGTCGACGACCAGCAGAAAGTGCAATGGGCCGTCTCCGCTCCCGAGGGAGTCGTCGCCGGGCCACCCATGGCGCTGGACAAAGACTTCGTGCTGGCCTTCACCGACGGGGTCGTATGGCGGATCTCCCAGGAGACCGGGAAGGAAATCGCCCGGCTCGACACGGGCGTGCCGCTGGCCGGCGGTCCCGTGCCCTGGCAGGGGAAGCTCCTGCTTTCCGGCCACGACGGGACTCTGTATACCCTTGATGTTCCGCCTGAGGAGAAGTGACACTGGTGAACGCCCTCCGACGGAATATCCCGATCCGACGCTCGCGTGGCGATGGCCGGCGGCCGGCCCATCCGATGGTTTGTCTGGCATCCGTCCTTCTGGCCGTGCTGGGAGCGTGGCACGTGGCCGTCCCTGGGTCGGCGGCGGCCCAGGAGCGGCTGTTCGAGGCCGAACCCTACGACCTGATCACGCTCGACGAGTTCAACAATAACGTCGTCCTGAAGATTAAGCCGCTCAAATTCGCCGATCGCCGAATTCCCAAGGACGTGCGCCCGTCCGACGCGATTCGTATCTGGCTGGTCGATCGGCCCGAGACCTCTTACAACCTCCAGTGGCACTCGATCGCCCAGGACGAGCAGAAGAACTACAAGATCGAACTGTTCGAGCAATTGATCCTCAAGAAGGCCAACCAGTTGGTCGCCCAAGGACAGGCGGCCAGCGTGGCCGCTCCACCCCAACCATTCGAACCTTTGTTCGATCAGGCCTACGAGTACTTCGAGTATCTCCTGAAAAAAGATCCCGAGTTGCCCGGGTTGGTTTCGTCGATCGAGAATTACCTGTACACCGAAGCCGGCGCTTGGCTTGGCCGGGACGACGCCGCGGTGGCGCTGGCGCTGCTCTGGGAATTGCATCGCCGAAATTCTCAAGACACGCGTCTGGAAAAGGCTCTGGGCGTTACCGTCGATAAGCTGCTCACGCACTACGAGGGACGGGAAGATTACGACGCCCTGCGGCAGTTGCTCGGCAAACTCGCCGACCGCTATCCCCAACACGCGACCGTGGCGCGGTGGGAAAGCAAATTGAAGGAGTTGGCCGGCGGGGAACTCGCCAAGGCTCGTTCGGAGTTGGAAGCGGGCCGGCTGCCCGAGGCCGCCGTTGCCGGACGACGGGTGGCTCGCATCTGGCCCGACCTGCCCGGGGCGCGAGAACTCATCGAGACGATTCACGTCAAACATCCCCGCGTCGTCGTCGGGGTGACCGTGCCGGCCGCCACCGGGCTCCCCGGCCGACTGGACGACTGGGCATCGGGACGCAGCTCGCGGCTCCTCTACCGCACGCTGGCCGAGTTTGTTGGCCCCGGAGCCGAAGGCGGAACGTACGATTGCCCCGTCGGCGAGAAAGAAATCGAGGAGTTCGACAATCGCTTGTCCTTCCAGATCGCTCGGGACATTCGCTGGTCGACGGGCGAGGCAACGCTGACCGGATACGACGTTTCTCGTCGCT
>JABMRP010001041.1 GCA_013202535.1 Planctomycetota bacterium | reverse complement strand
GGCGGCGAATCGATCCGCCCGCCGGCCGTAAACCGCCAAAGCGGTTTCCCCGCCGCGGTGTCCAGGGCATGGACCGTGTGCGCATCGCTGGCGGCAACCAGTACCCGATCACCGGCCACGACCGGTTGGGTGAGTTTCCCGCCCAAGTCGATGCGCCAGGCTTGCTCGGCATCGGCGCTAACCACGGCTGGGGTCGAACCGCTTCGGGCCGCGTCGTGCCGGTAAGTGGGCCAATCGCCCGGCTCGGCCGCTTCGCCGTCAAGTTTCACCGTGCCGTAGGCCGGGCCCTTCTCCAGTCGCTTTTCATCGGCGAGCATCTCCACCGGCGAGTCGGCTTTCACGGCCGTAAACCCGAGGATCTTCGAGCCGGGGTGACAGAAGCACTGGTCGGCCGGAACATAGATCATGCCGTTGCACGGCAGGATACCATACTTGCAGGCTCCGCGAAGCCAGTTGTTCTGGGAATGGCCCTCTCCCGTGAGATCCACAAACTCGATCCCCTCCATCCCGGTCAGCAGGAACCGCTCGGTCGCTTTGTTTCGATAGCAGCGGTGATGGTGTTCTGGGCTGCGCAGGTCGCGAGCGATCACCTTCCGCTTTTCCTCACCCGTACGAAGGTCCATGCCCAGGGCCATCACCGTGGCGCTCTTTCCGGTGATCCGAGGCCGTCCTTTCTCGTCGGGTTCGCCGGTGATCGACGCCACGCCGCGCCATACCAGGCCGTCGGCCACGAACAGGTCGACACTCTCCGCCCCGCCGATCGGATAGCTCGACTTCCGCCACAACGGGGCGCCGTCCTTGAGATCATAAGCCTCGATGAAGTTACCGCCGGAAAGGACCGCCACGCCGTCGACCGTGACCATGGTCTTGGCGCTGGTCTTCTTCATCGCGGTTCGCCAGAGTTGCTCGCCCGTATCGAGACTTCGACAGACCAACTCGCGGACCGACTGATGCACGACGCGGCTTCCGTCGATGGCCAGGAAGCTCGGCTTGATCGCCACAATCGGCTGGCTCCACAACACGCGGCCCGACTTTCCCTCGACGCCGACCAGCCGGCTGGGGCTCGGCTGATCCTCGCCGCGGCGCTGGTCGGTCTCGGTTGCCATCTCATGGACGTAGACCACGACGATGCCGCCCGAGGCGAGGATCTCGCGGGTGTTGTTCGTTCCTTCGACGACGTGCAACGTCTCGCCCGTGGCCGCGTCGAGAATCGAGAGCGGCTGGCGATATCCAGCCGTGACGTAGAGCCGATCCCCGTCGACGACCAACCGCCGCTGATTCTCGAGGGGGACATCGGTACGTCCGGCACGGAGCTTGGTCCAATCCTTGCCCGCCCAACGGTCGCGGTTCCACTGCCGCCATCCCCAACCTTCCAGCGGCCGCTTCCAGAGAAGTTTTCCGTTGAAGGCATCGCGGCAGACAAGCGACCATCGGTCGGGCAGACGTTCGTCGACGATGCCGATCAGCCCTTCGTCGAAGATGTAGAGGATTCGTCCGCCGCCGCAAACCGACGCCTGCACACCCGAGGGCGTTTCGTGACTTCGCAGCCACAATGGCGGGGCCAGCCACTGAAGTTGCCGCGGCGGGCCGACGACGCTGTCTTGAGCCACGGCGTTGTTGTCCGGACCGTGGAGGAAGTGGGTCCACTCGTCGATTTCCGCCGGCCGCTGCTTGCCGTGGACCTTCATCGAGCCGTCATCTTGTTTCACGTAGGCCACGCCGCCGGGGGCCAGCACGCGCATCATTTCATCGAGCGAAACGTCGCCCGGCTCTTCGGCCACGACGAGATTCACCAGATTGTCGGTGTACGGGAGCGTCGAGCCCGACAGATGTTCGACGGAGACGGGTCCATAAATCCCCAGCGACCGGATGTGCTCCCTGGCCGGCTCGACTTTCGCCGCATCGGCCTGAAGTCCGTGAACCGTGTACCGGTCGTCGGCCCGCAGCGCGGCGGTCAGTTTTCCGTCGCCACACCCCAGGTGAACGACGATACCGCCCCGAACGCCGGTCGCTCGGAGAATATCCGCGGCCTCGCTGGCCGGCTTGTCCGGTGCGGCGGCGTATGCCGACAGATGCGGGGACATGAGCAGTCCCAGCAGTACAGAAGAAGCAATGACGGCGTTTCGCACGGTGGTGTTTCGCACGGTGGTGTTTCGCACGGTGGTGTTTCGCATGTCCGTCTCCTCGGGAAAGTGAATTCGTGCTTCGGATGGTTCCCGGCAGCGGACCGCGGCGACGGGAAAAGGTCGGTCACAGTATACCGCACGGGGCACAACGCGGAAACCGATTGGGTCGTTGCACTGGGCGCAGGTCTCCTGACCTCGCCCACGGGTGCCACCGAAGGTCTCCCCGGCGCGACCCCCGGACGACTTTGTCTGGCCACCGTCGATGGCCGCGTGATTCGCTACGGTGAGGCGTCCTGAGCCCCTTTGCATCTCCCTCAATGGCAGGCTATACTTGAGCCGTCACTCTTGGGGGTCTTTTCATGCCGGTCAGTCTTCGACAATTCAGCCAGCGGCTCACGCGAAGCGGGCTCTTTTCCGACGAGGAACTGTTCGCGTTTCAACATGCGCTTCCCGCGGATAAGCAGCCCAGCGATGCGCAGGGACTCGCTCGGGAATTGATCCTGGCCAAGAAGCTGACCAAGTATCAGGCCGAGGCCGTTTATCGCGATCGGCTCAAAGACCTCGTGATGGGCGAGTACGTCGTGCTCGACCGGATCGGCGCCGGTGGCATGGGCGACGTCTTCAAGGCTCGCCACCGGAAGATGGATCGGCTGGTGGCGCTAAAGGTGCTGCCCGACCGGGCGATGGAAACTCCGGACGCGGTGCGGCGATTCTATCGCGAAGTGCGGGCGGCGGCACGGCTGGCGCATGCCAATATCGTCACCGCCTACGATGCCGGAGAGTATCAGGGCACCCATTTTCTGGTCATGGAGTACGTCGACGGCCAGG
>JABMRP010001040.1 GCA_013202535.1 Planctomycetota bacterium | reverse complement strand
GCTCAAGCTGTACGCCGACGTGGATAGCGATCCGGAATCGGAGGCCAACGCGGCATCCCGACCGCCGATCGACCCGGTGATGCCCGATCCGGTTCCTTCGGCCGATCCGGTGCCGGTCGATTGCCCGGGCTGGCCGTTTGACCGGGCCGAGGCACAGCGCCGGCAACAGGATCTCGGCCCGCACCAGCGGAGCATCGAACTGGCCGACGGCGTGACCATGGAGTTGGTGCGCATTCCCGCGGGCGAGTTCGTCATGGGCTCGACCGACGGACACGCCGACCAGCGCCCGCGCACCCGAGTCGCGATCAACAAGCCGTTTTGGATGGGCCGGCTGGAAGTCACCAACGGGCAGTTCCGCGCGTTCCACGCGGCGCACGACAGCCGGGTGGAGTCGCGGTTCGCCATGCAATTCGGCGTTCGAGGTTTTTACGTCAACGGCCCCCAGCAGCCCGTGGTGCGCGTTTCGTGGCAGCAGGCGACGGCCTTTTGTGACTGGCTGAGCCGCTCGACGGGCGAGCATTTCTCGCTACCCACCGAGGCCCAATGGGAATACGCCTGCCGAGCGGGTACCGCCACGCCCTTCTATTACGGCGACACCGATACCGACTTCTCCCGGCTGGCCAATCTGGCCGATGCCACGCTGAGCGAGTTTGTCTGCCATCCCTACAAGAAGCATCGCGAGCCATACGCCAGTCCCAGCAAGTACGACGACTGGATTCCCAAAGACGGCCGCTTCAATGACGGCGGGTTCCTTTCCGAAAAGGGCGGTGCCTACGCACCCAACGCCTGGAGCCTGCTGGACATGCACGGCAACGTGGCCGAATGGACCCGTTCGGCGTATCGGCCCTACCCGTACCACGCCGACGACGGCCGCAACGACCCGGCCGGCGACGAAAACCGCGTCGTCCGCGGCGGCTCCTGGCGCGACCGACCCACGCGAGCAAGCAGCGCGTTCCGCCTCTCCTACCGGCCCTATCAACCGGTCTACAACGTCGGTTTCCGCGTCGTTTGCGAGGCGACGGGACCCTGATCGCATTTGGTGCGTCTCGACGCGCCCCACTTGAATTAGCAGGGAGACGGTCCGCCGTGCCTGATTTCATGAAATGCCCCCGGTGCGGTTTGGTCGACGTGCGCCGATCTCGCTGTACGTGTGGTCACGAAGTCATCGCGCAACCTGCCCGTGCCGCCGGAGCGACGGAAGAGCCGCTCGCTAGAAGGGCCGCGTATTGGTGTGCGGGTCTTCCTCTGGGCCACATCATCCTGGAGCTGATCTACAACGCACATACTCGCAGACCGAAGACGCCGTATGTGGATGATTTCACGATAGCCCTTATCTTCTGGCCCATCAGCGCGTGCCTTTTGGATGCCAGCATCGTCTTCGGCGTGATCGCCCTGGCCGGCCTTCGCAGGCATGGATGGAGGGGTATTCTGATACGTGCTGTCGTGGGAATCGGGTATAGCATCACGCTTCTAGGTGTTTGCGTCTGGAGGCTGATGCAATGATCGCGGCTGGCCGTACGTGTGGCCTGTCTTCCACCATCCATACCACGCCATGTCACTGATCCGTGCGAATCAGGAGTGGAATTCCGACTTTGAAATCCGGACCGCCCCGTTCCAGAGCACCGATGTCGGGGCATCTCCGAGATAGAGATCATTGAATCCCGGAATGGTCTTTCCCGCAGTTGTCCGAGCCACCCGCGATGACGGGGGAAGCCGCAGGATTTGCCTCCGCCTGCCTCGCCAATTAGGATACGAGTAGCGATTCAACCGGACTACTCTATCGAGGCGGCACCATGCGGAAGATGAACGGAAGTTGTGCGATCATTGCCCTTTGCCTGACGATGTTTCTTTGCCCGGGCCTCTCGCTGGCCAGAGAACAGGTCCGGCTGGCCTCCACGCCGGCGCTCTCGCCCGACGGAAAGAGGCTGGCCTTCTCCTGGCGGGGGGACATTTGGACGGTGGGCTCGGGAGGCGGTGTCGCGAGGCGGCTGACCGTACACGCGGCCCAGGATACGGCCCCGTGCTTCTCGCCGGACGGCCGCTCGATCGCCTTTGTCAGTCAGCGACGCAATGCTTCGCAGGTCTACGTGGTCCCGGCCTCCGGCGGGCATCCCAAGCAATTGACGTTTCACAGCGAAGGCTGTCAGTTGGAGGACTGGTATCCCGACGGCCAGACGCTTCTGATCAACGCCCAACGCGATCACTATTGGCGGCACGCCCAACGTTTCTTTCGCATCGATGCCGGAGAACGATCCGCCGAGCGACTGCTCTTCGACGCCTACGGCCGCGACGGCGCGATTTCGCCCGACGGGCGGCGGCTGCTCTTCACGCGGGAGGGAAGGCCTTGGTGGCGCAAGGGATTTCGTGGCAGCCCGGCCGCCCAAATCTGGCTCTATGAGAACGGCTCGCGGAAGTTCCGGAAATTGGTCGACGAAGAAACCGGCGCACGGCACCCGCTCTGGGCGCCCGATGGCAAGGGGTTTTACTACGTGGGCGGGCAAAGCGGATCGCTGAATCTCTGGTATCGCAACCTCTCGGGCGGCAACCGGCGGCAGTTGACCCACTTCGACGACGACTCGGTGGTGATGCCGTGCATCGCCCGCGACGGATCGGTTATCGTCTTTCGGCATCTGTTCGATCTGTACCGAATCCGCCCCGGCGAGGATCAATCGCCGAAGCGGCTGCAGATCACCGTCGCGACCGACATGGCCGCCCGGAAGACGCAACTCCGCAAGCTGGACAAGGCCAGCGAAGTCGCCTTCAGCGCCGACGGGCTGGAGATGGCGTTCATCGCCGGCGGCGACCTTTGGGTGATGGACACCGAACTGCGCGAACCGCGCCAGGTGACCGACACGCCCCAGCAGGAGCGCGACCCGGTCTTCGCCCCCGACGACACCGCGATCCTCTTTGCCAGCGACACCGGCGGGCAGAGCGACTTGTGGACAGCGCAGCGCGGCGACGCCAAGAAGTATTGGTGGCGGAACGACCGGTTCACGCTGACGCGCCTGACCAACGATCCCGAGGTGGAACGGAATGTAGAGTTCAGCCCGACCGGCAAGGACGTGGCCTTTGTGCGGGGTCGCGGCGACCTCTGGCTGATCGGCCCCGATGGGAAGAACGCCCGCCGGCTGATCGCCTCCTGGAACGGGCCCGATTACGATTGGTCGCCCGACGGCAAGTGGCTCGTCTACGCGATGTCCGACGACCAGT
>JABMRP010000104.1 GCA_013202535.1 Planctomycetota bacterium | reverse complement strand
CGCGGCGCGCGGAACATCCTCGACGTGGGCAGCGGCGCGGGTCAACTGGCCAAGCACGTGATTCGCTACGCCGATCCGGAAGCGAACCTCACCTGCTTCGACCTTTCGCAGGAAATGCTCCGCCGGGCGCGCAACCGGATGAAGAGCGATCGCCCTAATTACGTGGCGGCCGACTTGACCCGGCTTCCTTTTCCCGACGCGACGTTCGATTGCGTCACTTGCGGCTACGTCCTGGAACATCTGCCCGACGCTCGAACCGGGTTGGCCGAACTGGCCCGCGTGATGATGCCCGGGGCTCGCATGTTGCTCTTGACCACCGAGGACAACTTCGGCGGCGCGTGGACCAGCCGGATCTGGTACTGCCGAACGTACAACCGTCGCGAACTGTTCCGCACCTGCGAAGATCTGGGGCTGTACTGGGAAAAAGAGATCTGGTTTACGCGGATGCACAGGATGTTCCGGGCCGGCGGCATCTGCGTGGAGATCGTCCGCCAGTAACGGCGTCTGGGGACCTGTAAACGGCCCGTTGTTAAGGGGGGCGTTTGCCGTCTCGGGTGCCATGGACGGCTTGCCCACCCTTGCCCAGACCCAGGAAGACCCCAAACCCGGGAAGACGAGGGCGGGCATGACGCCCTTGGAACCCCTTTTTCATGTGGTTCCACGTTTTCCATGGGAGAAGTCTGGCGTCAAGCGGCTTGACCACTCCGGCAAGCGTTCGGTAAAATATAAGGCCTTGGTAAAAGAGGAAATCCTGAAGCGGACCCCCCATGACTGATTTGGTCATCCGACCGGTGAAATCCCGGCGAGAGAAAAAACAATTCCTCGGATTTCCCTGGACGTTGTACAAAGACGACCCCAACTGGATCCCGCATTTGCGAGTCGACGAGCGGGAGTTGGTCGGCTATGCGCGCCATCCCTACTACGAGCAGAACGAAATCCAGACGTTTCTCGCCTACCGCCGGGGCGAGGTTTGCGGTCGCATCGCAGCGTTGACTAACGGGGTTCACGTCGAGCGTCACAACGAGCGCCGGGGTTTTTTCGGGTTTTTTGAATGCCGCGACGACCAGGAGACGGCCGCGGGGCTGTTCGATGCGGTGCGCCAGTGGCTCGCCGAGCGCGATCTTCCCTTGGTCCGCGGACCGGCCAATCCTTCGATGAACTACGAAGTGGGGCTCCTCGTCGACGGTTTCGATTCGCCGCCCACCTTCATGATGACCTACAATCCGCCCTACTATGCGAGGCTGATCGAAGAATACGGCTTCGGGAAGGCTCAGGATCTGTACGCCTATTGGGGCCAGGTGGAGATGCTGCCGAAGATCCGCGCCAAACTGAACCCCATTGCCGAGCAGATCAAAGAGCGTTACGGCGTGAACGTGCGGCCTTTGAACAAGGCGCGATTTCGGGAAGACGTCGAGACGTTTCTCTCGATCTACAATCGTTCGCTGGTCGACACGTGGGGATTTGCGCCGATGTCGCCGGGCGAACTGCGGCACACGGCCAAGGGACTGCGGTATCTCATGGTGCCCGAGTTGGCCGTGGTGGCTGAAGTCGACGGCAAGGTGGCCGGGGCGTGCTTCGCGCTGCCCGACTACAATCCGCGGATCCGCCAAATCGACGGCCGGCTGTTTCCGCTGGGATGGTATCGGCTCCTGCGGAAGAAACACCTGATCAAGAGAATCCGGATCATCAGCACCAACGTGGTTCCCGAGTACCAGCGCATGGGCTTGGGCCTGGTTCTGGTGGACGGGCTGGTGCCCATGGCCATCCAGTGGGGAATCGAGGAGGCCGAATTCTCCTGGGTCCTGGAATCGAACAGCCTCTCGCGTGGAAGCTTGGAAAAAGGTGGCGCCAAGCTGACGAAAACCTACCGGTTGTATGACTACGACGCCTGACCGTCACTGCAAACCCGTTGACTGCTGTAAATAGAACATGGCACCGCTTTCGGAGATTGTCTGTACCGGCGTTGGAATCGTTTCCCCGATCGGGATCGGCCGCGAGGCGTTCTGGCAGTCGCTGATCGACGGACGTAGCGGCGTGGGACCGCTGACCCGCTTCGACCTGCCGCACAGTATTGCCGGCGAAGTCCACGGTTTCGACCCGAAAAAGTTCGTCCGACCGCGAAAAAGCCTGAAGGTGATGAGCCGCGACATCCAACTGGCTTACGCGGCGGCCGATTTGGCCCGACAGGATGCCGACATCGCCTCCGAATCGATCGAGCCGGAAAGAATGGGGATTGTCTTCGGCGCCGATCTCATCCCCGCCGATCTGAACGAATTGATGGCTGCCTACCTCCCCTGTATCGACGACGGCCGCTTCACGTTCGATCGTTGGGGCTCCCACGCGATAGGCGAATTGCATCCGCTTTGGATGCTCAAGTACTTGCCCAACATGCCCGCTTGCCATATCGGAATCGCCCAGGATGCCCGCGGTCCGAACAACTCCATCGTTCACGGCGAAGTCTCGTCCTTGCTGGCGGTGTCCGAAGCGGTACGGGTGATCCAGCGTGGACAGGCCGACGTGATGATCGCCGGAGGAACCGGATCTCGGGTCCATCCGGGGCTTTGGACTCGAAACGGCATGTTCGATCTATCCGGGCGAGTCGACGATCCTGCCGCGGCGATGCGCCCCTTCGATGCCGACCGCGACGGTATGGTCCACGGCGAAGGGGCCGGCGCGTTTTTTCTCGAAACCCGGCAGCACGCCGAAGCCCGCGGCGCGACCGTCTACGCCCGAATCCTCGGCTTCTCCGCAACCTACTCGCCCCCATCCCCCGGCAAGGAGTCCCCGGGCACGGCCATCGGGGCGTCCATCGACGTTGCTCTGAGCAACGCCTCGCTGGCAGCGGCCGACGTGGGCCACGTCAACGCCCGCGGACTGAGCACGCGCGGCGACGACCAACGCGAGGCCCAAGCAATCGCCGATCGGTTGGGCGACGTGCCGGTGACGGCGCCGAAGAGCTATTTCGGCAACTTGGGAGCGGGAACCGGCGCGGTCGAGGCAGCCGCCAGTGTGTTGGCCCTGCATCACGGTCTCCTTCCACCGACGCTCAACTTCCATCGGCCCGACCCTCTGTGTCCGGTCAACGTGGTCCACGGAGAACCGATGACCGTCTCCGTACCCACCGCATTGCTGCTCAGCCAATCGCCCACCGGTCAGGCCGCCGCGATGGTGATCGCCTCGCCGTAGAGGCTCGATCGTTTAGCCCAATGACAGAGAATCATTTGTAGGCGGCCTCTTTCGATGCAATCTCTTTTGTCAAACCCACTTTCAGTCCACCCACCTACCGGTGGGTGAGTAGACCCACCGACGATCCGGGGATTTTTGCACCTATTGTTTGCTCCGTTTGTCGCCGGTGATTATATTTGAAGGCGTGCTGGCTGTCGTCGTCGGCACGGCGGTCTGGTTGGGCCGGCGGCGAAAACCGCAAGTTTCGGCCATCGTGAGTACAACTATCGACAATGGAGGTGGTTTGAAACCTACCTCTTCTTCCTCGAATCTTCGGCCAATGCGCCCAGGATGATGCCGGCCCTTTTTTGTCCTATCAATTTCTCTCACAGCGAAAGTTACATCAATGAGAGTCGTTTTGACATGCTCCTTGAGCTTGCTTTTCGGATTCGCGTTAACCGTTTGTTCCCACGCGGGTGTCATCGGGTATTGGAACTTCGACGATACCTACGCGAACCAGGCTGGCCCCGCGTCGGACGGGGCGCTCGCTTATGGCACCTCGGTCTTCAGCACCGACGTCTCCGCGGCGATCGGCTCGGGGAAGTCGGGGAGCTTTGATAGCGTCTCCGCCATTCAAGTGCCCACGACGGGTCATCCCATGGATTCGAACGACTTCAACCTCTCCTACTTCATAAAACGCGGCGCCCAGAATGGCCTCTATCAGCGAATTACCAGCCGCGGCAACACGTTTGAAACGACGGTTGGCCAGAATGGGGAGCTGAGTTCCTACGGCGGTTGGTCAACCCTCGGCACGGCAAATGAAGGTGTCTGGACCCATGTTGCCTGGGTGAATACATCCTTTGTCGGGCGGAATCTCTACGTCAACGGTGTCCTACAGCCCGGTACAGTCGGCATGAGTACTTCCGCCAGCGGAGACCTTTTTCTGGGAGGCATCGCGTCGGACAACGGCGAGAGCTACAACGGCCTCCTCGATGACGTTCTCTTATGGGACAACACGACCAATCCCTTGAGCGCGGGCGATATCGCGTTTATCGCAAACAACGGCGTCGATGCATTCCTTAATCCAAACCCACCGGTCGAGGTGATCTCGGTCACCTCGGATCCCCGCCAATGGATGCTCAGCACCGAGCGGCAATCGGGAGGACCGGCGGGCACCTGGACGCCCACCGGAGATCCGCTCCCCGATGCGTCCACGTACACTCTGGCGGCCTCGCCGACCGGTCTGGGCCACATTTTCACTGCCGCCGCCGACATTGGCGTGGAAACCCTTCTTGGCGACGGAGGCAACGGCACGCCGGAAGGGCTGCAATTCTATCGAACCACCTTCGATCTAGACCCCTCCAGCGACGTGGCTGCCGACATCGTACTGGCCGTGGACAACGGGGCGCAGATCTTCATCAACGGCACCGAGGTGGCCCGGGAAACTTCCTTCCAGACCGAGAACTGGGCTCAGCCGTATTCCACGTTGAGCATCAACGGTGACGGCAGCATCAGCGACGTCACACTGTTCGACTTGGTGGCCCCCAGCTTCAGCGACTGGCGTGCCGGGCAGAACGAACTCGTGCTGGCGATCCGTAATCCTGACCCCGAAGGCCTTGGAGGGGGCGGTCTGGCGTTCCGGATGGACGTCACCGGTGCCGGGTCCCCACCACCGCCGGAGCTTCCCAGCGCCACCGTCACCTCGGACCCGGACCAGTGGATGCTGAGTACCGTGAGGACCTCGGGAGGGCCGATGAGCGATTGGACACCCTCCGGCGATCCGCTGCCCGACGCTTCCACGTTCACCCTGACGGCCTCGCCGACCACTCTGGCGCACGTTCTCGGCGCGGCGGCAAATCTGGGCGTGGAAACCCTGAACGGCGACGGGGGTAACGGCCTGCCGGAAGGCGTGCAATACTACCGAACAACCTTCGAGTTGGACCCCTTCATCGACATCAGCGCCGAACTCGTGCTGGCGGTGGACAACGGCGCGGCGGTGTTCATCAATGGCGAGGAGGTGGCCCGCGAAACGTCCTTCGATGCGGCCAATTGGGCTTCCCCCTATTCTTCTCTGACCATCAACGAGGACGGTAGCATTGGCAATGTGACGCTCTTCGACTGGGTGGCCCCCAGCTTCGACAACTGGCTCATGGGCGAGAACGAATTGATCATTGCCATCCGCAACCCCGATGCCGAAGGTCTCAATGCCGGCGGCATCGGTCTGCGGCTGGACGTCTTCACCCAGGTTCCCGAACCGTCGACCTGGTGCCTGCTGGCTTTGGGTGGTTTGGGCTTGCTATTTTATCGGCGGCGCAAGCGGATTTGCGGGTAGCCACCGTCGTCAGACGGCCCTTGCCGTTTCGCGCACGACATGCGATCATATAGAAGGAATAGGGCATCCGCCAAACGGAGAATCGAGGTCATGTCCCGTCGAAACGCTTTTACGCTGGT
>JABMRP010001039.1 GCA_013202535.1 Planctomycetota bacterium | reverse complement strand
TGTTCGCCAACTCGGGAGCCAAGTACGTGGTGACCACGGCCGTCTATCACGACGGATATTGCCTCTGGCCGTCGCCGTACGCCAAGACCGTCAACACCGACAAGTGGAACTCGATGGTCACCGGGCCGAAGCGCGATCTGCTGGGCGAGTTGAACGCCGCCTGCGAAAAACGGGGCGTGAAGCCGGGTATCTACTATTCGCTGATGGAATGGTGGCATCCGCTTTACTCGTCGAAGGATCCCGAGGTCCAGCAGCGATACGCTCTGGAGCATCTGCATCCGCAGTTCAAGGACGTCGTGACCAAGTACAAGCCGTGGTTCATTTTCCTCGACGGCGAATGGCACCACGAGCACACGTTTTGGAAATCCGAGCGACTGGCCGCGTGGCTGTTCAACGAATCGCCGGTCCGCGACCGCGTGGTGACCAACGACCGCTGGGGGAAAACCCGGGGTAAGCACGGGATGGTCTACTCCAGCGAGTATGGCGGCGGACACGGCTGGGCCGGACACCCCTGGCAGGAAGATCGCGGCATCGGCCACAGCTACGGATACAACCGCAACGAGAACCTCGCCGATTACGACACGGCCGACGAGTTGATCGCGATGCTCGCCCTCACCGCCTCCAACGGCGGCAACCTGCTGTTGGACGTCGGCCCCACCGGCGACGGCCGGATTCCCGTCATTATGCAACAGCGGCTGGTGCAGATCGGCGCGTGGCTGAAAGTCAACGGCGAGGCCATCTACGGCTCGACTCGCTGGCTGGTCACCACCAGCGAAGGAGAAACGGTCCGCTACACGGTCAAGGGCGACGACCTCTACGCCATCTGCACCAAATGGCCCGGCGAGACGCTGACGCTGCCCAAAGCGAAGCCGGCCCCAGAGACAAAGATCACCATGCTCGGGCACGACGGCCCGGTTTCCTGGCGCATCGAAGAAGATCGGCTATTGATCGACGTCCCCCAACTCACCATCGATCGTCTACCCTGCCTGCACGCATGGACGTTCAAGATCCCGGGTGCTGCCGCACAGTAGCCCGTTGAAAAAGTTGCGACTGCCTTTTCCAGTGCCATGGGCTAAGTCTTCGCAGGACAGGTTATCAATCTGCCCCACGTCCCCGTCGGACCACGGTGATGGCGGATTTCGAGATCAACCGCTGGGTCAGGCGACGGTACTGGTGTGACAGCGGCAACGGCAATCGCTTGCCGGTCGGCGGCGGTGGCACATGCACTTTGCGATCGGCGACCAACCATATTTCCACCGGCACCGTTCCCCCTCGGCCGAGTGCCGGATTCCCGGACGCCACCAGATGTCCCCGGATGGTCACCGTCCGGCCGCGATACTTGCGTAGATCGTAGGCCGAGAGGGTCCAACTCCCGCCGTCTTGAACGCGGGGCTCGATGTCCTTTCCATCCAAACTAATCCTTGACAGGGCCGCACCCCATGCTTGAACCAGAAGATCGTAACGCAGCATCTGCTCATCGGGCACGGATAGACGAATCTGGAAAGCCGCCTCTTCGAGCTTCGCTTCAGCCGGCGGAAGCGGCAGCGCCATGGCGGCCTTCTCAGCCGTTGGCGCTCCCGGTTCGATTTCCAGGATCAAGGTCGAGTCGCCCGGCACATCGACCGAAAATGGCGTCCCGGAGGTGAACCTCCACGGCATCTCCTCCACGAACGGATAAACCGCCCGGGCGTGGTACGGAAGTCCCGGTTCGCCACGGAAGTAGACCGACGCGTCAAACGGTATCTCCAGAGTCTGCGCCCGTCGATCGGGGTTGCGTACGGTAAGAATGGCGCGGTCGCCGACCCAACTGACGTACCCGTACACCTCGCCGCGGGCACAATCGCCGCCAATCAGCACCGTGTTGGACAGACCGTGCTGGTTGGCCTGCGCCCAGGCACTGGCCTTTGCGAGCACTTTCCAGTGGTCGTCGTCCAACAATTCGTTATCGATGTACAGTTCCTTCAGCGTCGTACCCCGGGCGTAGTACATTACGACGTAGTCCGACCAGTCGCGGAGCGTGTCCTGGAAATCGGTGTACGGCTTCTTGTGGGTCAGCAGGATGCCGTGGGTCATCAGATCGGCGATCGAGATGAGCGGCCGGACGCAACGGGTTGGATTATTGAAACTCTGGTACAGCCACGAGTCGCGGTAAGCGGTCGCCCCGGCACGCAACGAAAGCTGCGGCCAAGAGCCGCCAGAGCCCGAGTCGCCGCTCATCATCCAAATGGTATGCACATGCTGAAACCACCACGGGCTGAACCAGCTTCCGTTCGTGTAGTTTTGAAAGATCCGCGGGTTGAGTTCTCGCTCGTAAGCCAACAGCTCGAGCGTTACGTCGAGGCAGGCTTCTCGCGCGTGGCGCTGCGAGAGGTAGTTCGACGTAAAATTGTGGTTGAAGTCGTGCTTGATGTAATCGATCTTGCCGACTTCGATCATCTGCCGCAGCGCCCGGCGAATATCTTCCTGGTATTTCGGATCGAGGAGGTCGAAGTAGACCTTGTTGCCGCTCATCCACGCCTGTTGCGACCGGTCGAAACCGCCCGAGTATGCCGGTTTGTAGCCCACCTGGAGTCCCCGGCCGAAGCCGGCATTGGTTCCGTCGAAGGTCATCCAGAGCCCGAGCCCCACGTCGTGTGCCGCCAGCGCGTCGTGAAGCGCGCCGAGGTCCAATCCGTCCTTGGGCTGGAAGATGCGATCGAATGTTTTCGTATTCTCCCAGCCGTGATCGGGGACCATGCCGTCGAGATTCGCACCGTGTGCTCGCATCTGTTGCTGGATCGTTCGTGCGACGTCGTCGGCAAAGACGGCCGTATCGAGCGACTTGGCCTTGCGGCTGTACCAGTTGTTCAGATGGAGATAGCTGCGCGTGGGAAGTCGCGTCTGGTCGATGTAATCTTTCAATGCCAACTCGGCGCTGTCGCCCGTGTTGCGCGAGATCCCCATCACGGCCCGTTTGCTCCGAACGGCCCAGGTGCCGTCCGGCTGCTGCTTTGCATAGCCGGGAAAATGAAACAACGTGACCAGACCGTCGCGCGGAGCGAGCTCGCGATTACCCCCCTCGAAGTCGACGGTATAATGCCATTTGTAGCGGAAATCCGGTTCAACGAATCCGTCGCTGTGCCGGCTGTAGAATCCCGGGTAGTCGACACCAAAGAACCAATCGCCCACGAACACCGGCTGGCCTTCTCCGCCGCGGGACGCTTTCTGGTCACAGGAGAAGCGTTGCACCTGGAGTCGCTCGACCGTGTCGTCGGCGTCGAGTGTCAGCAGAACCGTTTTGTGGAGCCAGGGATCGGAGCCGAGCGAGTAGGTGACGGTTACCGATTCCGGAGCATTGGACGACCACAACTTCGGTGCATACACGACCGTCAGCGATTGCGTGCCGCCGCGGTTCTGTCGCTGGGGGGCTTCGACCGTTCGGTAGTCTTTTATGGTGAAGCGACTGTCTCTATGCCGCAATATCTCGAATTCGTCGCTGGTCACCTCCAGTGCATCCGAGCCGTCCGCACGCGCCAGACCGGTCAATCGCCAGGAGTCGTAAACGCGATGAAACGTTGCGCGAATGTGCTCGTTTTCCAGAGCAAGCACATTCGGCTCGGCTCCCTGGCTGGCGACACTCCCCAGCAGCGCAATCGAGATAAGAACTGCACGCAGTTTCAGGGCCGTCGTGTTCGGTTTACGGCAGCGTCTCGTCATAGAACCGATAGTCCTTGTGATTGTGCAGATGTTTCTCCCGCACCGTCGGCGTCTGATAGGCCTTGAGCCATCGGGTGGCCCTCTGCTGGGCAAAGTACGGATGCTCGGCGGTCAAGCCCGGGTGCTCGGCCAGGACGGCGTCGAGCTGTCGGCGAACTTCGGCATGGACCGGATTGGCTTCGGCTCGCTGGTAGTCTCGCCCATCGTGGCTGGTGCCGCAGAAGTAGAAGCGGCCGTGGGGTGCGTCGAGCAGGGGGCAAACGACTTCGAGCAGATGCGTCCGCGATCGAACGAGCCGCGTGCCGCCGATGCAGGCGAAGATCGTCTCGCGATGCGTGTCCGCTTGCCCGGTGAGAAACGGCTTGAGGCTGCGGCCGTCGACTTCATAACCGCTGGGCAGCTTGGCACCGGCGAAGTCGATCAGGGTCGGCAGAATGTCGGATAGATCGCAGATCTCGGCGGTTGGGCCACGCCGCTCGATGCCGGCGCCCCAAACGATAAACGGAACGCGACATCCGCGTTCCACGCCGCGCGACTTGGCGGTCACGGCGGTGCCGTTGTCGGCGCAGAAGATAAAGATCGTGTTCTCCAGCACGTCCAGTTCAAGGGCCTTCTTCTGGAGCCGCCCGACGAGGACGTCGATGTAATCGTTCAACGCGCGAAATCGCTTGGCGTTGTCGTCTCGCGAGCCGGCCAGGTCGCCCGGTTGGCCGTAAAGAGGGCAAGTGGTGACCCCGCCGCGCGTGCCGTGCGGAGCGACCATCGGATAGTAGGCAAGGAACGGCTTGCCCGACTTCACGCTTCGCTCCATGAAGTCGCACAGAAACTCGGTGAAGATATCGGGGCCGAAATCGCCGGGCTTCGTCGGCACGACTTCGTGGTTGCGGATCACCGCCGGGTGCCAATAGCGCGAGGTGGTCGTATCATCTTCCCAGGCGCCCGTGTGCTTGGGACCGCCGGGAAGCGCGGCCAGCTCCTTTTGTCCTTCCCAGAGACAATACTCGTCGAAACCGACACACGGTTCGCTCGGATGCTCGGCCCCACCGATGTGCCACTTGCCGGCTACGGCCGTGGCGTAACCGGCCTGTTGCATCAGCCGGCCGAAGCTGTGGTGATGCTTGAACAGGTTGTTGCTGCCGTCCGCCTGCGGTATGGCGAATCCGTTGCTCCAGAAACCGGTCCGCGAGGCATAGCGGCCCGTCATGATCTCCGCCCGCGCCGGGCAGCAAAGGGCCGACGCCCAGGCCGTCCGGAACATCACCCCTTCGCGGGCCATCCGATCGAGGTTCGGCGTCTTGGCGTCCGCGCTGCCGTAACAACCGAACATGTCCGGACTGACGTCGTCGGCCATGATCAGGACAAGGTTGGGGCGTTCGGCACCGACGGCCAAGCCACAGGCCGAGGCGATGCCAAAAGAGATCGCCAGCGCGGCCGGGAAAACACGTCCAATCTGAAATGTTCGCATCGTCTTGATTCTCATCCGCGTTGACAACGAAAATGCGTCACTATTCCGACGGCTTCCTCCGAAAAAGGGCCGACCAGCCCAGCGGACGCTTGCGATTGCCGGCGACCAGGATTTCGTCGAAGCGAATCTCCTGTAATTGTACCAGGTCCATCAGCGGGGCCAACTCGCGGCAGATTTCCTCGGCGGACACCTGTGGCGGACCGGGTTCGTCGCCGCGGATCTCGTTGGCGTTGCCGGCCAGCGTCCAGTACATGCCGCCCGGTGTACTAACGCGGGCGAGCGTGGCGAGAAAGCCGGGCAGATCGTTTCGGCGGACCGCATGGTAGACGCCCCGATCGAAAACCAACGGGAAGGGCGGCCCCAACTCGGGCAGATCGAGCAGGTCCGCCGCCAGTAGCGTGACGTCGACACCCGCTCGGCTCGCCTTCTCGCGTGCCCGTTCGATGGCCAGGGGCGAAATATCCACGGCCGTCACGTCGAATCCCTGCCGGGCCAGGAAGACGGCGTTGGTGCCCGTGCCGCAACCTAGCTCCAGCACGCGGCCGCGGACCAGCGGATACTGGTCGAGAATCCGCCGCAGTGCGCTCGACGGCCGACCGGTATCCCAGGGCGTCTTCTCCTGGGCGTAACGCTCGTTCCAGTCGGGAAGTTCTTCCGGCATGGGGGGCCTTGTGTTCAGTGACGATGAAATGGATGGGTCACCTCGTGACGACGCTTCTGCGTCGTCACGCACTGCTGGACGCTTCGCGTCCCCTGGAGCTGGGAAACCTGTCCTTTTGGCAGCGACGCGAAGCGTCGAAGACGTACGTTCCCACGCGGAAGCGTGGGAACGAGAGGTTACCGCGTCTACCAAGCCTTCGTCAAACCCGGCATCGCACAGGGGTAAATACCATCGGGACCCGGTGTGACCGGGGCTTCGGCGTCCCACTCGAAGCTATCGGGGCCGAGGTCGAGCGTGGAGTTCATCGCGTCGTCCCATTTCACGATCTTGCCCGAGTAAGTGGCCATGCGGCCGAGGATGGCGGTCATCGTGCCGGTGGCTCCCCGATCGCCCTCGTTGTAGGGTTTCCCCGCGGCGATGGCGGCGAACAGGTTGTTGTGCTCCAGTTGATGTCCGTCGGGACCCCGCTCCCACCGTTGCGGGTCTTGCCCGTCGACGCCGATTTCACCCCATCCGTGCCCCTGCATCGAGGCATAGCCCTTGGTGCCGTGGGCGTGTTCGGAGA
>JABMRP010001038.1 GCA_013202535.1 Planctomycetota bacterium | reverse complement strand
TCTCCTCCCAGCGGATGTTGCCCGACCCGGGAGTGCTGCGGTCGTTCTCGGAGATGTGAACATGCGCCAGGCAATCCTTCAGCGACCGGATGGCCTCGGGGATGCTTTTTTCCTCGATGTGGGCGTGGAAGGTGTCGTACATCATCTTGCAGTTGGGGTGATTCACGTCGGCACAGAACCGGGCCCCGTCGGCGGCCGTGTTGAGGAAATAGCACTCGAAGCGGTTGAGGTACTCGATGCCCAGCGTGACGTCGACCGTAGCGGCGTGCTCGGCCACTTCTTGCATCGCCTCGACGCCCCATTTCCATTCGTCTTCCGTCGGGCCGGCGCCGCTGAAGAACCCGAGCGCCGAATGAAACGGGCCGGCCATCACCTCGCAGCCGGCCGCCGCACAGCAATCGAGGTTACGCTTGTTGGCGTCGATGCCGGCGCGTCGCACGCCCGCCTCGGGGCTGATCGGGTTCTGCTCCGGGCCACGCACGGCCGTGCCGGTGCGCGACAGTTCCAACTCGTCGAACCGCTTGCTCCACTTCGAGTAGTTGTTCAGGTTGTCCAGATCGAAGCAGGGTATCTCGACGGTGTCGAACCCGATCTCCTTCATCTCCTCTAAAAGGGGCAAGGCTTCGTCGGCGAGCGTGTCGGTCCACATCAAGAGGTTCATTCCGTAACGCATCGGTTCTCTCCTGCAAAAGCGAAGGGGACTATACGTGGGGTGGGACGTGCCCACCGGTTCATTCATTCAGTCGTGTCGGGATTCCTTCCAGCAATTCATCCCTCCGGGCAGCCACGGTTTGTCGAGCTGCGGGAAGCACGCTGGCAAACGTTTCGGGCAACGGCGGCAGCTTCACCCGCCGCATCACTTGCCCCAGTCGCAGTAATAGTTTGGCATCCTCCGTATAATCCGACAAGATGCGGTGGCGACAAAACCCGGAAATCATGTCGGCCAACCGCTCGGTCGGGCGGGGGGCCATCGCATTGACCACCGCCTCGACCGCCCGAGAATCGACCGATCCCAGGGTCCGATAGTAGGCCTCCAAACGTGGGGGATCCTCGGCGATCAGCACCGCGTCCAAAAGCACCTCGACCAGCAAATGCCCGAGAAAACCGGGCCGAAAGCCGTCTTCGTCGCCCAGCGCGTCGCGCGCCAGCACCGTCAACTCTAAACACGACTCGGTAAAGGCGCGAGTACTGTGAAAATGGGCATCATCGGCAAGATGCTGAAGAATAC
Organism: Planctomycetota bacterium; assembly: GCA_013202535.1. Taxonomy (GTDB): domain Bacteria; phylum Planctomycetota; class Planctomycetia; order Pirellulales; family Thermoguttaceae; genus JABMRP01. The sequence continues at coordinate 2,767 of JABMRP010001038.1, read as the reverse complement.
CCCGGGCGACGGCCGACTCGGTCGGATTGGCCTTTTCGAGAAACTCTTCCACGTGCCGCCGCCGCACCCTCACCCGCCGATCGACCACCGAAAGCCAATCGGGCACACCGGTGCCGGCCATGAAGTAGGGGTCGTCGAGGTAGCGGTAAGCGTGGGCGAAGTAGTTCATGGGAGGTTCTAGTCGAAGAACTCGCCCACACGGCAGGAAAAGCCGGGCAGGACGTCGGCGCCGGTGATCTCGTCGTCGGCTTCGAGAATCCGGACGTCCTGACGAGACCGGTAGACCGTCGTCGTGCGCGTCTTAGGGTCGACGACCCAAACCAGCGGAACGTCGTGATCCAGGTAATGCAAAACCTTCCGTTGAACGTACGACTGTCCGTCGTTCGGCGAAACGACCTCGACAACCAAATCGGGCGACACCTCGACAAAACCCTCGGGCATTTCCGGCAGTCGCTTCCGGTTCCAGAAGACGACGTCGGGTCCCAGTACGGTATCCGGATTTCGCTCGGTGAAGACGCCCGTGTCGTTGGCTGCCACGTGGCCCAGATTCTGCTTGTTGACAAAACCCAGAAGCATCGCTCCGACGGTCAAAGCGGTCTTTCCATGACGTCCCCCTGCCGGTGTCATCTTGATCAACTCCCCTCGGATCAGTTCAAACTGTATTCCACCGGCCCGATCCTGCACTCGGGCGAGTTCTTCGGCGGTGGCAAGTTTTTCGGCTGTGGTCATGGGTAGACTCACAAATCGGGTGACGACACGTTCCGCTAAGTTATTATACCACAAGGGATAGGGTCGGAGAAGACAGGTAGCTTGGCACGGCGGCTGCGCAGGGATAGAATAGGATGAGGTACGGAATTCGTCAATCATGGACTTCCTGGAGGCGACCCAATCATGGGAGTCACGAAGCGTTCAGAGTACGAGCTAGCCGCCGACGAGTTGGCGCAGTGGATCGACGACCAGGGGGCAGACATATACTGGACCGTGGACGGAGATCCGGTATTGACTGGACGGATATCTTTTCCGAGTCCGGGAGACGAGTTGGCGGAAGACATCCGGAAAATCGGGAAATCTCTTCGTGTTTCCGATCCATACGCCGACACCGAAGCCAAAGAGGGGGTCGTGACTTCATTGGAACTTGACCGAATGGTAGAGAAGGAGGAGTTGGCGACCCGGGTTCTGGAACTTCGCTGGGAGGACTCTCAGATCTTGTGGCTTCTTGTGGAGGACGAGGAGACGACTAAGAGCGTTCATCGCGAAACATCTGCCGGCTGAGGAGGCTTCCAGCAATGCCCCGTCCATCCATCGATCTGAAAGCCGAAATAAACAAGATTGCCTCCCATGTGGAGGACCTTCCACCGGAAGCTGGCCAGCCACTGTCCCATTTCAATCGATCTCTGACCGACCTTTGGAACTTTCGGGCATACACGGAAAGGAAGGTCCAGGAATCGGACCACTATCCGACGGCCGTGGCTCGTCATTTTGCCACCCTCGACCGTATGCTCCTCGTCCATTTTGTCGAGAGCTTCGAGCGATTTCTGAAAGAACTTGCCGCGGTTTGCGTCGATCACTTGGCGAAGCGCATTCTGGACGATCGTTTTCGCGACTTTCATATCTCTCCCGGCGAGCTTGCCGCCCATTTTGAAGCCGGCACCATCGGAAAGGCCCTGTGCGAGTCCGGAACGTGGTTGAACTGCAATCTGATCAACGACCGTTTCCGAAGAATGTTGACCGACCCGTTTCAAGGAGCGGGGGACTTCTGGCTCTTCCCGAAAACACAACAACCCGCGGACGAGCGTTTCCGCTACCCCGTCGTGAGTTTACTTTGGCAGTTGCGACACACGATCGTCCATAACGTCGGAGTCGTGACGCATTCCGATGCCCTCAAACTCCGGCTACTGACACGCGAATGGGTCACTGGGGCGAAGCTTCTTGTGCCAACTCGCGACGACTTGCGGCATGTGAGAAGCTTCCTTGACGAGTCCGCACGAAAGGCGAACGAGCGAGTGGGGACCCGTCTGGCGGAGTTGCTTTCCTCAATGCACCAGGACAATCCAAACCTCTTCGCTCCTCAAGAGGAAGCGGATAGCCTGTCGAATAAGTTTGGAATGCAGCTCACGGTGGCGCAAGCAGCCGGCGTCTGGTCACCGACTTGACCCGTCATGAACCGCTCTTTCTCGCGGTTGATAGCACGTTTCAATGAAGGAGGACCGCCCGTCTTCATGGAAGTGAAAACGAGACGGTCCCCATGGCCTATTACGCGATTTACGCGTCCGCCTACGACGGAATATCCACCCACTGCCCCTTCTTCGCGCTATCCAGCACGGCTTCGCAGACGACCTGCGTGCGCAGCGCGGTTCGCATGTCGGGTTGGAACGGTTCGCCGCCTTCCAGGCCGGCCAGGAAATCGGCGAAGCCGTTGATGAACGTGTGCTCGTAGCCGATCGTGCAGCCGGGCACCCACCAGTTCTTCATGTAGGGGTGCTCGAAGTTGGTGACGTGGATCTTCTGCCAGCCGGTCAGGTGATCTTCGATCTTCTTGCCCGTGTCGGGATCGGCGTAGCGGAAAAAGTCGAGGTAGTGGGGATCTTCGAGATCGAAGTAAATCGAGCCGTTTTCGCCGTTGATCTCCATCGTGCTGTAGTTATTCCGGCCCCGGGCGTAACGCGTGCTCTCGAAGGTGCCGATCGAACCGTTTTGGAAAATGGCCAGGAACATGCAGGCGTCGGCGATGTCGACCTTCTCGACCTTGCCCGTGTCGGCGTGCTGG
>JABMRP010001037.1 GCA_013202535.1 Planctomycetota bacterium | reverse complement strand
GCCAAGAGCGAGTTCCTGGCCAATATGAGCCACGAGATCCGCACGCCCATGACGGCCATTCTAGGCTTCTCCGACGTGCTTCTCGGGAACCTGCAAGACCCGGATAACGTCGCGTCCGCCAATACCATCAAGCGAAACGGTCAGTATCTGCTAAAACTGATTAACGACATCCTCGACCTTTCCAAGATCGAGGCCGGGAAGCTCGAAATCGAACGTATCAAGTGCTCGCCCAGCAAGGTGGCGCTCGACGTCGTGTCGCTGATGCGGGTGCGGGCCGAGGCAAAGGGTCTTCCCCTCGATTTTGAATACGCCGGCGGAATCCCGGAAACCATCATGTGCGATCCTACCCGGCTCCGACAGATTCTGTTCAACCTGATCGGTAACGCAATCAAGTTCACCGAAACGGGAAGCGTTCGATTGGTCGCACGGCTTGTGCAAAGCACGGCAAGACCACCCTGCCTGCGATTCGACCTGATCGATACCGGCATCGGGATGACCCCGGAACAAGCTTCCAAGCTCTTCCAGCCGTTCACGCAAGCCGACTCGTCCACCGCGAGGAAGTTCGGCGGAACCGGCCTCGGATTGACCATCAGCAAGCGGCTGGCGGAAATGCTCGGCGGGGATATCACGATCAGCAGCAGCCCCGGCAAAGGAAGCACGTTCAGCCTGACGGTCGAAACGGGGCCGATGGACGGTGTGCCCATGCTGCAAAACGTCGCGGAGGCCGTGGCCCAGAGCAGGCAGGAAGCCAAGGCGTCTGCCCCCTCCGCGGTCAAGCTGGGCTGCCGCATCCTGCTGGCCGAAGACGGACCCGACAACCAGCGGCTGATCTCTTTCGTTCTGAAGAAGGCCGGTGCCGAGGTCACGCTCGCCGAAAACGGCCAGATTGCCCACGATAGGGCACTCGCGGCGCGAGAGGCGGGTGAACCGTTCGACGTCATCCTGATGGACATGCAAATGCCGATCATGGACGGCCATACGGCCACCAGAAGACTCCGCGAGGCCGGTTACACGGAACCGATCGTTGCCCTGACCGCACACGCCATGGCCGGCGACGGCGAAGAATGTCGCCGAGACGGGTGCGACGGTTACGCCACCAAGCCCATTGATCCGCAGAGACTGTTTGCCACGATTACACAGTTCGGGGGGCAGTCCGCTTCCGAAAGAGAAGCCCCGGAAGACGTAAGCGACCGGGCCGCGAACTCCCAAGCAACGTAGGATGGGTTCAGCGCTTGCGCAGCACGAATACCACGTCTTCGGTCTGGGAAGTCACCCGCGCCGGTTCGTCGATGTCGTAGGCGAAGTCGTAGGTCTCGACCGGCTCCAACTCGGGGACTCGGGCCAGCAGGCGGCGAAACTGGGCGGCCGTGTAGGTGCGAAAGTCGAGTTCGTCGGTGAGGCGGAATTGGCGCAGGGGCGTGTAGACGTCGAAGGTAAACCCGACGCGCTCTTTTCGCCGCCGGCGATCGATCCGGATCGACCACATCCGCGAGAGGATGCTCAGATGTCCGCGCCGCGCCGACCAGGATTCCTCGTCGCACAAGGGCGTTCCCGCCGGGGTGAGGTGCAGCCCGAGTACGTACACGCCCCCTTGGACCAGCGCCGCGGCCACGCACCGCAGGTGGTTCTCGGCCGCCTGCTCGCTGGGTAGATGGCGGAAGCTGTTGATCGTGTTGAAGGCGGCGTGGGCCTTGGGCCGTAGTTTGAAGTCGGACATGTCGCCCAGGCGGGCCGTGGGAGCGAATCCGTGCCGCACCAGCCGCGCGTTGCAATACTCGACCGCCTTGGGGTTGAGATCGTTGCCGGCCACTTCCATCCCCGCACCCGCCAGCTTCACCAGCAATCGCCCGGTGCCACACGCCGGCTCGAACACCCGTCGCACGGGCCGACGGACATGTTTGTCGAAGCAGGCCAGGAGAAAATCGTACTCCGCCTTCCAATCGGCCCCAAACAACACGTCGTAGTACTTGGGATAGTCGTAGATGTTGCCTTCGATCACTTCCATGGTTTTGGTCGATCTCCTGTTCCCTCGGTGAAGTTCGGACGTATAATTCTACCGGAGAGCCTTCAGCCCCGAAAGGACAAGAGCCTTCAGCCCCGAAAGGACACACGCCATGCAACTGCTCCTTGCCATGCCTGCCCTCTTCTGCTCACTGGCGCTGACCCCACCGGCGGCGGTCGACGTGGAAATCCGCGTTGGCGGGTCGAGTTGGGCCACGATCGACGACGACGGGACGATCCGCATCGGCGGTAGTTCGGTCGGCAAGTTCGACTCCGACGGTACCGTGCGCAAGTCGGGAAGTTCGATCGGAAAGGTCGAATCCGACGGCACGATTCGACGCGGCGGTAGTTCGATCGGAAAGATCCAGCGCGACGGGATCATTCGCCGCTCGGGCAGCCAGATCGGACGCATCGACTCCGACGGCACGATCCGTAAGGCCGGCTCCTCGTGGGGCTCGGCCTCGCGCTGCAGCGATCACGACGCCCGCCGCGGCGTGGCGGCCGTGCTCGTGTTCTTCCGGTCGGATTTCTTTTGAGGCGCGTATAGTAGCCATCTTGCTCCGCAAGATGTAGCCTTGTCTTTGCATAGGGTGGCCGTCTTTGCGCTGCGACGAAAAGCTACATCTTGCGGAGCAAGATGGCTACGATACGCGACGGCCCTCACCCCCCCGTCTACTTGCCCATGTCGCGGAGGTTGTCGATACACTGCTTGACGGTGTCCAGCGGCGTGCCACCATAGCGTTCTTGCTCGACGATGTACCACTCGGTGCCGCCGGTCGTTTCGCAGATCTCGAAGACGGCCTTCCAGTCGACGTCGCCCTTGCCCACCGTCGCCTTGGGCCCGCCGCCGTGTTCCTTGAGGTGGATCGTCGTGGTCTGGCCGGGGAATTTCTTCAACACGGCGATCGGATCGCCGCCGCCGCCGAGGCAATTGCCCGTGTCGAGTTGCATGACCATCTCGCGGCCGGCCGTGCTGAAGAGAAGATCCCAGGCCGTTTGGCCGTCGATCTTTTTGAAATCGCCGCCGTGGGCGTGGTAACCGACGCGCATCCCCAGCGGCTTGGCCTTGGCGATGAGTTCGTCGTACAGAGCGGCCGTTTTCTTAATCGCATCGGCCGATGCCAGCCGATCGTGCGGCATGCCGGGAACGATGAGATACTTGTTGCCGATGGTCTTGTTGAACTGGGCGGTCTTCTCGAAGGCATCGCCCAGCAGGGTATTGAGTTGGGTGTGGCTCCCGCAGCACTTCAGCCCGTTGTCGTCGAGCAGTTTCCGCAGTTGCTCGGCGTTGCGTCCGTAATAGCCGGCGAATTCGACGCCCTGGTAGCCCATCTTGGCCACGGCCTCGAGCACGCCGGGCAGGTCCTTGCCGCAGTCGCCGCGGACCGAGTAGAGCTGTAGACCCAGGGGGATTTTCTTTGCGGCCGCCGCGGCCAGCGCGCCCAGCGGATGGATGCCCGTTGCCAAGGCCGCCGCGGCGCCCGCGCCGGCTTTGAGCAGATTTCGTCGTGAGAAGTTCATGGTCTCTCCTGCGATTGTTGGTGTATCAGCGTGTCATCGTAACCCGAAGCATAAGCGAGGCCCAGCAGACTGCCGAATACTCGATTGTACTCACCCCCGCTGGCCCGGAGCAAGCAAACGGCGACAGAAAGCACTGCCGTCGAGTGGTCGGGCGCTGGGCGAGCGGAGAGGATCGTCAGAATCGGCGCCAGCGGCGCAACTTGCATGGCGACAACCGGTTAAGGCACGCCCCCACCACCGGCGGGTAGCTTGGCGACCTCCGGCCCAACGAATATATTGTATAACTTATCTGCATCCAAAACGCTGCGCGTCCAAAATACTGCGCGTCCAAAACACTGTCGACCAGGAGATCGTTGCGATGACCGCATGTTCGGTGAGCCCCCAGGGCGAGACCTTTCCGATTCCCACCGATGCCGATTATGCCGCGGAGATGACCCGGCTGGAAAAGCTGGCCGCGGAGGCACGCTCCGAGGGCAAGGAGGTCGTCGTGGTGATGGGCGTCGGTTTTGTCGGCGCAGTGATGGCGGCGATCGTGGCCGACTCGGTCGACCGGGAGACGGGCCAGCCGAGCAAGTTCGTGATCGGTTGTCAGAGACCCAGCACGCGCAGCTATTGGAAGATTCCGCTATTGAACCGGGGCGAGTCGCCGGTGAAGGCCGAAGACCCTGAGGTCGATCCCATGATCGCCCGGTGTGTGAACGACAAGAAGACGCTCACCGCCACGTTCAACAGCGATTGCCTCGCGCTGGCCGACTGCGTGGTGGTCGACGTCCAGTGCGACTACACGAAGACCGAGTTGGGAAACATGCGCTCTGGCGAGGCCGAGATGAGCGCCCTGGAGGCGACCATGCGGACCATCGGTCAGAAGATCCTCCCCCATTGCCTTGTGCTGATCGAAACGACCGTGGCGCCGGGCACCACGGAGTTCGTCGCCTGGCCGATCATGAAGAAAGCGTTTGCCGCGCGAAAACTCCCCGGCGAACCGCTGCTGGCCCACAGTTTCGAGCGGGTGATGCCGGGTAAGGACTACATCTCGTCGATCCGGGATTTCTGGCGCGTCTGCTCCGGGTGTAACGAGGAAGCCCGGGCTCGCGTCGAGACGTTTCTCCGCGAGGTGCTCAACACCGAGGAGTTCCCGCTGACGGTCATGGACCGGCCGATCGAATCGGAAACGACCAAAATCGTCGAAAACTCGTATCGGGCAACCATCCTGGCGTTTCTCAACGAATGGAGCCTGTTCGCCGAGCGTAACGGGGTGGACCTGATCAAGGTGGTCGAGGCGATCAAGGTGCGGCCGACCCACAGCAACATTATCTTCCCCGGCCCGGGAATCGGCGGATACTGTCTGCCCAAGGACGCGGGATTGGGGTATTGGGCTTATCGCCATATCCTCGGTTTCGAGGACGGCGACACCGTGTTCAAGATGAGTCCCACGGCGGTCGACATCAACGACACGCGTTCGCTGCACGTGGCCGAACTGACCCGTGACGCGCTGCGCAACATGGGCCGTTACATCGCCGGGGCCGACGTCGTGATCTGCGGCGCCAGCTACCGGCAGGACGTCGGCGATACGCGGTACAGCGGTTCGGAGATCGTCGTCCGCAAGTTGACCGAGATGGGCGCCGAGATGCGGGTTCACGACCCCTATCTCGACCACTGGTACGAGTTGGAAAAGCAACAAGTCTACCCGGCCCCGGGCCAATCCTGGTCGCGATTCTTCCGCAACCAGGACGAGTTGGAGAACATCCGCGTGCAGAGCGACTTGCCGGCGGCGCTGGCCGGCGCCGAGGCCGTCATCCTAGCCGTTCCGCACAAACCGTACCTGAACCTCGATCCGGCACAAGTCGTCGAGTGGGCCGGCGCCCCGCTGGCGGTGGTCGATTGCTTCGGAATGCTCTCCGACGACGACATCCGCAAGTACTTCGCCCTGGGCTGCGAAGTGAAAGCCCTGGGACGCGGCCACATCCAGCGCATTAAGAAGGAAGTGCGCGAGCAGGCCACGCCGAGGCCACTGGAATCGACCACACCCGGTTAACCGAATTCAACTCGGCTTCAGCCCCCGGCTTTGCCGGGGGGCATTTCACACGCGAGAAACGGTCCACTCCGGATCATCATCTCCGAAGAACCCATCCCGCGTAACACACGATTCCCGCCCACTTGCCCGACGGATCGATCGGTTTCAAACTACATTACGCCCGACTTCATCCCCTTTGAAATCTCCCCCGCGGGATGTTTCGCGGGGGCACCGGTCGACCATTAGCCCGGGGCAGTGGGCTTTTCCGCTGCGTGTGGCAAATCAATCCGTATCTGCAAACAAGGCGTGGAAGGCACGGTCCCACGGCTCGCTGCAAAGGCAATATTCGTCTGGTGTCACATTTGGTGGCAGCGGTTGACTGACAGCGTCGCGATCCATGAATTGGTAAGCAGTATCCTTGAAAGCATCGAGCACGGCATTGAGCAAATCGTCGGCGCCATAGACAGGTTCAACGATCGAGTCGAGGTCGAGCGGAGTGAAGGCGGAGATACGCGCGTCGATTGAGACACTGGTGCGCCCCACAACCCCGACGGGCAACATCAGGCTAAGATAGACCGCAACGCAGTCAAATGAGGTGAGCGTGGTGAAGACTCTGCGCCGCTTCTGGTAAGGGAATACCGTTGCCGAATAGTAGTTGCTTAGACCGCCGTTGCCCCATGTGTGATAGTCCCAAAAGCCGGAGGCTTTGAGTGACTCGAGCGCGGGCATAACATGCTTTCTGATGGTGTCATCATCGCGACCGAAGCCATCAGCCACGGGTTGCCAATCAGCTATTTTGGCGAGTTCTTCGTCGGAAAACAGCATGGGGCGTTCTCGCCGGATAACTTGTCAACAGAAAGATCTCGCACAACACCCGCAGGCCGGAAGCTTGCGGACTAACGCGCAGGCAGCCAATCGTCGCAAGCTGAATTGTAGCCGAGGGTTGCTCTATTGTCACGTCCTCTGCGGCGAGTTGGACATCTTCTCGCTAGCGATTGTGAGACGGGACGCCAAGGAACTTTCCGATTTCACTCCTTCCCCACCGGCCTCGTGCCGATGGCTCGCTGGTTAGGCGTGCCTCTGCCGCCAATCTGCCCAGTATTTCTCGGCGGCGGACTCCAATTCAGCCTGCGTGAGAGACTGACCCTCGACCGTCGTCACATTAGCGGACCGATACCGCACAATCAGTCTACCGCCGTATCCACCGTCTGAACACTCTACGCTGATGCAACCGTTATCCTGTCCCGCCGACAGCAACTCCAGATTCAATGCGACAACAGAAGACAACTCGGATACAGGAGACTCCAGGTACGGGTGGTACTCGAATCGGTCGCAGTCATCCAAGGTAATGATCACGTTCGCCTCCTGCGTTGGCAGGTAGCGGCATAGGTAACCAATCTCGACGGATAGTCGTAACTCGCCGGGAACAGTTCCATGGGCGGACATCACACGCCCGTCATGTAAGACATTCCAAACAGCCTCATTCATCGCGTCGCCCTGTAACACCTAACTTGCTTATAGAAAGATCGCGCATGACACTCGCAGGCCGGAAGCTTGCGGACCAACGCGAGGGCAGCCAACCATCGCAGGACCGAATTCCCGAATTCCGGGGACACGAACCTAATTTGGCTGTTTGAGCATTTTGGCAGGTCGGCCCGGTCTCTTGGGGCGGAGAAAAACCGGGGACCGTCACCGATACTGTGACGCCAAAATAGGTGACGGGTCCCATGCCGTCCGAGCCCGGCGTACGTACGATTCGGTAGGGTCCAAGTTGCGCGAATTTCATCCACCCAGGTTCCCATGATACCGGCCAAATTCATCCTATTGCCGCCGTTTAGATCGTCGGTGACGGAGTCCTGACGGTCACAAGCAGGCGTCAACAATTGCCAGCGACGAACGTCGGCCTGCCCCCCATCACCTATGGCCTGCAATTGTGTAAAGCCAGTACGGCGTATGCAGTGGCCGCCACTGGATCCCGATCGAATCGGCCCTCACCCTTCCATGAACCATCAGGGAGTCGCTTTTCCAGAAGAGTCTCTCTCAAAGACGTTCCCATCTTGTCACTATCAGTAAAGAGCGAGTGCCGGATACATAGACTCAAAGCGTAATACTCGTAATAACGCGCGTCCGCTAGCCCGCGGGCCAAACTGGCTGGCGCGTCCCGTCGCGATAGATACGCCCTTGCCCGGTTTACCTCCGCCGCGTCTTCTGAAACGTCGTGACGCTTGAGTACGTACAAGCCAAGTAGAGTGGCGGCTAAACCAACGTCCACATTGGCCCTATCCTCGGCAAATGCCGACGGAAAGCGGTAGAAGGCGCCGTCAAGCTCTCCGTCCGTCTTCTGGCACGATCTAACAAACTTCACTGCAGCTTCCTTCTCTTTGTGATGCTCCCTCGCGGAAGTGGCTAGCGCATCCAAGAGAAACGTCGTTGAGAATATCTCCTCTTTCGTCCGTTGAGTCGCCGAGTACCCACCGAAAAAGTGGCTGTCGGCGTCGCTGTTTTGGTATCGGAGGATTCTCCGGCATAGTTGCTCAGCTTGTGCGGCCGTATCAACGTCACCTTCAAGTTCGGAACGCTGCAATAGTGGAAGAAGCAAACACATGCTAACCAGACCTCCCGGGGCATTTTCCAATCGCTCGGCATCTTTCGCTAACGCTCTTATCCTTTCGACAAGTGCAGCGTTGAGATCCGGACCGGAGATCACCACCAAGGCACGCAACGCAAGAATCTCGGTGGCTTTGCTGGGCGCACGGTCCAAGCGGGCCTCAAGGAACGCTGCACTGCTCACCGATGTTTCCTCTGCGGCACACACGTGCGACACTATCTCGTCGATCGAGCCGAGATTCAAGAGCACAGTGGCAATAGGAAGGCCAAAGGCCAGATAGCTGAATGACCTCTCCGTTCGTTTCCAGAGCATGATGATTCTCCCTTCCACAATTACTGGGTCATGGTAAGATGAGTATCCATTACAACCCATTGGGCAGAATTCCGGGGACAGAATTCCAGAATTCCGGGGACACGAACCTAATTTGGCTGTTTGAGTAATTTGGCAGGTCGGCCCGGTCTCTTGGGGCGGAGAAAAACCGGGGACCGGCACCGATACCGTGACGCCAAAATAGGTGACGGTCCCCATGCCGCCCCGGCCCGGCGTACGTACGATTCGGTGGGGTACGAGTTGCGCGAATTTCATTCGCCCAGGTTACCATAATACGGGCCAATTTCATCCTACCCGCCGACAACACGCCACGCTGACAACGCCCCCCCGTGTGGCCGACGGCCGCATCGGACCAGGGCTGGCCGAATGCACAGGCGGGCGTTTACAATGACTGGTTCGGCCGTGGAACTCGCCGCGGCCTTTCCCGCACACCCGGTTCAGTACGCCCGCATGTCTCGTCCAGGATCGCGAAACAACCATTTCGGCTTGCTCAATATCAACAAGCCCAAGGAGATCACGTCGCGCGACGTGGTGGATCGCGTTCAGCGCGTCGGCGGGCGTACCAAGACCGGTCATGCCGGGACCATCGATCCGCTGGGGACCGGCGTGCTGATCGTCGGTCTCGGCCGGGCCACGCGGCTGATCGAGTACGTGCAACGGTTGCCCAAGCAGTATCGGGCCACTTTCCTGCTGGGCCGGGAAAGCGACACCGAGGACGTCGACGGGAAAGTCACCGTTTTGACCGATCCCCCCCAACCGTCGCTGCAAGAGATCACCGATGCGGCCGAAGCGTTGCAGGGCCACATCCTTCAGCGGCCGCCCGCCTACTCCGCTTTGCGGATCGAGGGGCGAAGGGCCTATCGGCTCGCGCGGGCCGGCGAACAAGTCGATCTTGCGCCGCGCGAGGTGGTCGTCCATCGAATCGAGGTCACCGGATACGACTACCCGGAACTGTCGCTGGAGGTGGAGTGCGGGTCGGGAACCTACATCCGCTCGTTGGGGCGCGATTTGGCCCATTCGTTGGGCACGGCGGCCGTGATGTCGGCGATCGAGCGGACGGCGATCGGCCATTTTCGCCTGGCCGACGCGGTCGATCTGGCGGACCTCTGCCGAGAAAACTTGGCCGATCACCTGCTACCGGCGCAAGAGGCGCTGGTGCCGATGCCGCAGATTAGCCTGTCGGCCGAGGAGCAGGCATTGGTGGGCAACGGTCGGCCGATCATCCGCGAGGATCTTCCCCCGGACGTGGCCGAGTTCGCCGCCATCGACGGCGGCCGGCTGACGGCGATTCTCGCTCGGCGCCCCGACGGGACGCTCGGCCCGACGCGGAACTTCCCCGAATCGTAGCCGCCTAGCGTTCCTTCACGCCCCAGTTGCCGAGAACGTCGCCGGCGCCGGGCGTTAGTTCGCGAATCTTCTCGACAATCGTGGCTCGCTCGGAAACGGTTGCCTTTTCGTGCTTCTTGGCAAGATGAGTGAGCTTCTTCCGGCGATGCCGGCGGCGTTTGATTTCTTTTCCGCGTTCGCTGATGCCCAAGGTCGACTCCTCCTGGTAGCGCGTCCCAAGCGGCTCTCACCCGGGACGCCAAACGTGACGAATCCGACGGTCCAACCCCGGCGCTAGCCGATGGCGACCCATGCAAACCTTATTTTTTAGCAGGGAACCGGCCCAATGTCAACGCGACCACCCCTCGGGTAAGGGACGAGTACGCATAACCGTTTAGAGCACGGTGACGATTTCCCGGGCAACTTTGACCGCGACGGAGCCGTCTTCCAGGGAAAACCGAATGACCCGGCCGCTGGTGCCGCCGGTATGCTCGCCAATCAGGGGGATCCCGAGCGCCTGAAGATGCTGACGCACGGCTTCGTCGTTCTTTTGGCCGATGTCCTGGTTGGTTCGCTGGCCGAACATCGTTGCCCCGCCGGCGATTTTCGCCGTGAGCTTCTTGGTGTTGGCGCCTCGGAGCACCATTTCCCGGCGAAGTTCGGAAACAGCCGTGTCGGCGAATTTGCCCGGCGCGTGGGATTTTCCGCGGCTGTCGGGAAGAACGATATGAGCCAGACCACCCATTTTGGTGCCCCTGTCCCAAACCGCCACGCCGATGCACGAACCCAGCAAGGTCTCCAGCACGGCCGGCGCTCGATCAAAAGCAATGCCCCCCATGCCAACCTTGGTGGGTTTCGCGACGAGCTCCCCAATTGCCATGCAAATATCTCTCCCGGCGTATGCCGAAACTTCGTGGATCTGGGCCCGTGTCACTCCATTTCGCAGCCCGTGCAAGTGTAGCTTGCAGCAGACGCCGCCATCGGGGGAATCCGTTCTTTTGGTTTCGGCCGGTTGGGACGGCTGTCCGGCCGCGCGGCAACCGTTTTGCAACACCCCATCCCCGAGATCTACCAGCCGCAAAAGTCTCCCCCAAAGCCACCGCCGGGCGTGCTGTTGATCGGCCTGCTGATTCCTGGCAAACGGTACTCGGGGTAGAATAAGGTTCATCTCCGATTTCCGGGATGATCGTATCGCCAGAAGTACCGGTGCCTCTTCTCTGACCCGAGGGCATTGGCATGAGCAGAGGAGAGGCACCGGTACTTTGCGCCTGTGTCATGGCGGAACCCGTGGCGGCATCCCGGAATTTGGAGACGAACCAGAGTTGATGAATCAGGCTGCAACATCCCGATTACCGTTGCTTGTGGGTGCCGAATGTATGACCTACTCCACAAACTGCTGACCGACGCGTTTGCCGTGATCCTTGAATCGCCGCGATCCCGTGTCATTAGAAGCGATAAGTTTCGCCGTTGCGATTCGCATCGTTTAATCAGAATATACGAGAGTTTCGAGACTGTTCTTGCAGCCACCTCGGACCTTGTCCAATCCGCGAATTACTATCTTGAGAATGACTGGCCGTCTCTTGTTGCGAAACGAATGCGTAAAGACAAACTTGCCGGCGGTTCAGGTCGACTCCGGGAGAAACTGGCCGACCTCGGGAAGATGATGACCGGACTTGTTCGCGATCTACAGGAGGGCATGCGCGGCTCAATGCATTATCTCAAAGGGATTCAGTCAACGGAACGCGGACGCTTGTTTGGAACGCCGTCCGTCGCCCCCATTTTTTCTTGTGCCGGGGACGATTCAGAGGAAGGGGCGGATTGCGCCGTGCTGCTCCACGTTGCAACAGAAGCCATCTTCAAACCCGAGTACAGCGACAGAGAATTGAAGAAGTTCCGGGACGGGGATCCCTCAACCTCTCACTTCATTCATACTGTGGTACTGGATGAGTCGGCAGCGGCCAAACCGCTGTTGCAGGCCGCTGAGGCGTCCGTTGCGGAACTCAGAAACACTTATTCTGATTATCGCGAGTATGTTCGTTCGATCCTCACCATTGATGACTTTCTGGCGTAACTCCAAAGGCAAGCGTGGGAACGAGAGAACCGTTTCGTGAAATCGGTTGCCAACACCAACGCCCCAGGGTAGTATCAACCACATAAGCATCGGGCCCGGACCGGGAAACGACCGCTCGCCTTTTCACTGACGCATCACTTTGCCGGGACCCATGCCATGAACTGCTCCCTCGCCGGTCGGCGCAGCGCCGAAATCCTCCTCGTCGCGTTCTCCGTGTTCCTGTTTGCTTCACCCGCGGCGGCTGCCGATTGGCCCCGCTTTCGCGGACCCCAGAGTTCCGGGATCAGCAGCGATACGGGCATCCCCGTCGAGTGGAGCGACACGAAGCACCTCCGGTGGAAACTCGATCTGCCGGGGGCCGGGTTCTCCAGCCCGATCGTCGTCGGCGACAAGGTCCTGGTGACCTGCTATTCCGGCTCCGGCGGGGACCTCAAACGGCATCTCGTCTGCGTCGATCGCCGCCAGGGCAAAGTCCTCTGGTCGAAGGTCGTACCGGCCATCGTGCCCGAGCGTGGCGGCCCCGCATTTGGAACCAGTCATGGCTACGCATCGCACACGCCGGTTAGCGACGGCCAGCGCGTCTACGTCCTCTTCGGCAACACGGGCGTGTTGGCCTTCGACCTCGACGGGAAACAGCTCTGGCAGAAGAGCGTGGGACACGAGAATGCCGCGATGTTCGGCTCCGCGGCCAGCCCGATCTTGTACAAGGACCGGCTCATCGTCACCGCCGCCGCCGAGAGCACGACGTTTTATGCGCTGGACAAGAAGACGGGCGAGGAAGTCTGGAAGATCAAGGCGGAGAGCCTGTCGAGATGCTATTCCACGCCGCTGATCGTCACCAACGGCGACGGCGAAGACGAGCTGCTGATCTCCGTCGCTTACGAGATCTGGAGCATGAATCCCGACACGGGAAAACTCAAGTGGTACGCCGAGACGAAGGTGGACATGAACGCCTGCCCCAGCCTGATCGCCCGGGAGGGCGTCGCGTACGCCATCGGCGGTCGAAGCGGCGGACGGACGGCCGTGCGCATCGGCGGCAAGGATGACGTGACCAAGGCCAACGTGCTCTGGTCCATGTCCGGCGGCTCGTACGTTTCCTCGCCGATATTGCACAAAGGCCGTCTCTATTGGGTCAACGATCGGGGCATCGCCTTCTGCATCGACGCCGCCAGCGGCAAAGAACTCGGCAGCAAGCGGCTCGGCGGCCAGTTCTACGCCTCGGTGGTGCTGATCGAGGAGAAGCTCTACGCCCTGAGTCGTTTCGGCGGGACGTACGTGCTGGAGGCCACGCCGGAGCTTACGCAGGTGGCCCACAACGAGTTATCCGACCAGAGCGACTTCAGCGGCAGCCCGGCGGTGGCCGACGGCCAGTTGATTCTGCGCTCGGATAAACGGCTGTACTGTATCGAGGCGGAGTGATCATCGCTTCCGGTCACCAACGAAGGCGACGGTAAGGAGTGATTTGGATGATTGCAGGACGCACGGCCAATTCCAAAGCGCCGCGACCTACTCTTCGCGTTGCGGTCCCATCCACAACGGCGTGGCGATAAACCAGACGACGGTGCCGATGAGCATGATTGCTTGCACGTCGTCGAGAGCCACCGAGCCGAGCAGATAACCCCCGCCCGGTACGACGACCGCGGCAAGACCCCCCCAGGAAGCGAGCCGGCACAGTTGGCGGAAGAGCCGGGTCTGGTGCAGTTCGGACTGGTAAACCGCGCTGAGGATAATGTACAGCGCCGCGGCCACGAACCACCCGGGCAGCGAGACGAAGTAGATCTGGAACGGCTTGACTCCGTTGATCTCGATGCCGCTGAAGACCAAGCCCAGGCAGATGGCCAGCGTCGCAAACCACGTAATGCCCGCTGCCGGGTTGAACTTGATCCCGCGCGACTGGGCAAATTCCGCTTGGAGGCCCAATCGGCGGAGCAGCCAATAGTCGACGAAGACCACCGCGCCCATGGGCATCAAGATCAAGCCGTACAGGGCGACGAAGTCCAGGAGCTTCATGGCCAGGGCCGGGAAAAGCGCGGCCGCCGTGGCCAAAGCGCCGGTCATCAGGGTGACCACGAACCGCGACCGGTTCGGCATGATCGCCTGAAAGGCCAGTCCGGCGCGGTAGATCGTCGGGTTGGCGGTGGTCCATCCGGCCACGATCACGCACAGCAACCCCGCAACGCCACAGGCGCCGTAGGCCAGCGGTCCGGGCAGGGGAGCCGGCAGCGTGCCCGCGGCGTCGGCGGCCGCGATCGTCTCGGTGCTGGTCAGCCCGGCCGAGTGAAGCTGGAAGGCATAAAGCATCGACGCGCAGATCCACGCCATGAAGTGGCCCACGTACATGCCCGCGGCCGATGCCACGCCGTACCACGACTTCCGCGCGAAGCGAAACACCGACAGATCGCTCATGCCGACGTGCATCGCCATGTTGCAGAACCAGGCGAAGAACGTCACGTGCCAGAACGTGAACTTGACCTGGCCGGGCAGCGGGTCGCCGCCTCGCCAGATGACCTGATCGGCCAACTCCCACAAAGCGGCGGCGGAGTCGATCTCCGCGCCGGTGCTGGTCACAAAATTCCGCAGCGCCACGAGCCCGAACGCCAGGAACACCAGTACCATCCAGGGGGCCGCGATGTTGGCCACGTAGGCTACCATCCGATAGCCGTAGGCGGCCACGATCGAGATCACCGCCCCCACGCAGAGCACCGTCAGCACCCAGCCGACGCTATTGGGATAGAAGTCGTCGAGCCCGGGCATGGGAAACTTCACCCACACCCCCACGGCCGTGGCCGAGACCGTGATCATCGCCCCGGCCAGGAAACAGAACATCACGCCGTTGGTCAGGTTGTAGAGCGTGACCAGATTCCGACCGCAGATCTTTTCGAGCTGGTAGTAGAGCGTCAGTCTTGCCCGCGTGGCGATGGGAGCCGTCAGGAAGACCCAGCTTAGCACGGCCAGCAAGTTGCCGACGATCAGCCCGACAATCACGTCGAACGCGCTGACGCCGGCCGCCACGAACAGCGGTCCGATCATCAACTCGGTGCCCGCGCAGTGCTCGCCGGCGTACATGCCGATGAAGCTCTTGAAGCCCAGCAGCGACTTCTGGGGCACCGGCTCGCGTTCGAATTCGCCGCCCGCCGAAGAGGATGTTTCCTCGCTCACGGTCGTTTCTCCTGTTTCTTTCAGCGACGATCAGCCTCGTTTCGACAGCACGTCGGCTTCGTATCGCCGGATGTCGTCCAGCCAGGCGCCACCCAGGGGCACGTCGTTGGTCATGCAATAGTAATCCCACACGGCACCGGCCGGGAGCGTCTTGATCTCTTCGAGCATGGCCAGCCGGGCCGTAAAGTCGCCCTCGTTTTCCAGCCGGCGTAACAGGTCGATCGGCTCGAGCAGGGCCAGCAGCAGGGCCTTGATCATGGCCCGTGTGCCGATCACCCAGGCTGCCACACGATTGATGCTGGCATCGAAGAAGTCCAGCCCGATGTGTACCCGGCCCAGGTAGTCTCCCCGGACCAACTGCTGGGCGATTGCCCGCAGCTCGTCGCTGAGGATTACCACGTGGTCGCTGTCCCAGCGGACGCCGCGGCTGACGTGCAACAGCAGCCGATCGAGGAATTGCAGCACGGCCGAAATCTTGTCGGAAATGACTTCCGTGGGGTGAAAGTGTCCCGCATCGAGACACAACAGCTTCCGCCGGCTGATCGCGTAACCCAAGTAGAACTCGTGCGAGCCGACGACGTAGCTCTCCGAGCCGATGCCGAACAGCTTGCTCTCGACGGCGTCGAGGTTGCAGGCCGGGTCCAGGTCTTCGGCAAAGATAGCGTCCAGCGCCGCCGTCAACCGCTCGCGGGGCCCTTTGCGGTCGATGGGCGAATCCTTCATGCCGTCGGGGATCCAGATATTGGTCACACAGGGCGTGCCCAGCGCCGCCCCGATGGCCGCCCCGATCTTGCGGCAGACGATGCCGTGCTCGATCCAAAACTGCCGGATACCGTCGTCGGGATGGCTCAGCGTCAGCCCGTCGTCGGCTTGCGGATGAGCGAAGTAGGTGGGATTGAAGTCGAGCCCCATGCCGTGGCCCCGAGCCCAGTCGATCCAGCCCTGGAAGTGCGCCGGCGCGAGGTCCGTCCGCTCGACGCGTTCTCCCCCGGTCTCGGCATAGCTGGCGTGCAGGTTCAGCCGATGCGTGCCGGGAACAAGCGACAGGGCCCGATCCAGGTCGGCCCGCAGCTCGTCGGCCGTGCGAGCTTTGCCGGGGTAATTGCCGGTAACGGCCAGTCCGCCGCCGATCTCATCGGCAGCGCCCTCGAACCCGCCCACGTCGTCTCCCTGCCAACAGTGCATCGAGATGGGAATCTCGGCGAGGCGCCGCAACGCATCCTCCACGTCCACCCCCAACTCGCCATACACGGCCCGCGCGTCGCGGTAGGCCGACTCGATCGCTTGCGCCGGGCGGGTTCCCGAATTGCTTGGTAACGACACGGACCGTTCCTTTCGTAACTGAGGTTCTTTCGCGCAGAGGTTCACCGGTCGGCGATACGATTGCCGCGTGGCGTTGTTGCCACCTCCAGCGTCACGGGCCCCAGCAGGCCGGAAGCCAGGTTGCCCCGGTAGCGGGTCGGAATGGTGAGATAGTGGTTGGCTAACGTGTTGTAGACGAGCACCTCGATTCGGTTCTCGCCCGGCTTTACGTGCCCGGAAATGTCCACGCGCCACGGCGGCGCGACGCGGATGCCGGCTGCTTGGCCGTTGACGCGAACTTCGGCCGTGGCGACCACTTTTCCGAGATCGAGCGTGATCTGGCCGCGGACCTGTTCGGGCCTTAGCGTCACGGTCTTGCGGTACCATACGCCGCCGGAATAGCACTCCAGCACGCCGGTCTTCGACCAGTCACCCAGCGCCGTAACGCCCGGTCCGCATTCCAGCCGCACCGGATCGGGAAACACGGCCGCACCGCAGGCACCTGTTTCGCCCACCACGCGCAGCGCGACGACGGTCGCGCGCGAGAGCGGTGCGACCGCCTCGAAACGGCCTTGGCCCGCGGCACGCATGGGCTGGCCGTCCGCCCACGCCTCGACGACTCCCTTGGAGGTGACCGTCATCGCGCGCAGCCCGGGCGGCGCGGTGAATCGAAACCACTGGGCCGGCTTGGCCCCGGCATGCACGTCGAAAGGGATCACCGACGGATCGTCGAACCAGGTCATCGCCAGCGGCGTGCGGTGCGAGGGTTTCGTGTTGTTTCCGTCGCGTCTGAGGACGAAATAGCCCCGGCCGGCCCCGTCGTAACGCACCAGCATGGGATTGGGACCCGCACGTAGCGGCACGGCCTCTTGCAGATCTTCGACCCGTTTGCCGCTCAGAAACACGGCCGCCGGCGTCAAGACTTCGGAGGCGTGCGGCCGTTGGCCCTCTTGGCGGACGCTGGCGATGATTCGGGCCGTCGTCGGCCGATCGACCGTCGCGCTGGTCCAGAGGTAATAGCGGCTCCCCGGCTGTTCGGTCACGTACGTGATTTCGTTCAGCGCACCGGCGCGCCGGCCGAGACCGAGGAAATGGTCGGTGACGTTTTCTTTCAGGCCGTGGTAACCCTGGTGCCCGGGATCGCCCTGGAGCCCTTGACGCCAGGAGAAACTGTAGGGGCGCCAGGAGAACGACCGGCCGGCTACGGTGACCGATTCCCGTGGATCAACGCGCGTGAGCTTCGCCAGTTGTGCGTCGAGCCCGTCGCTTGCCGGGATCGGACCCAGCAGCCAGAATTGCGGCCCGAAGTCGTACGTGGCCCGCTCCCAGCGACTGTCGTCGAAGTCCGGTTCGTGCCAGGCGGTCGCGTCGCCCCGCTCGACGGCGTGACGGAAAATGCGGGCTTCGGGGCCGATGATCTTGTCGACCGCGGGCAGTCGAAAATCTCCGTAGCGATTGTCCATGGTCGGCTTTAGCTCGAACTCCCACTCGCCGTCCAGGGCGATTTCCCGCACGGAGCGCTGCTGACGCGGCGGCGGATCGACGTGCTCCCGGCCCGGCGTGAAGACGACGATCTGGGCTTCGTAATCCTCCAGCGGCAACTCGACCTTCGTGCCGGTCGCCGTCTCGGCGTGTACTCGCAGCGGCCGGGTCGCACCAGTCCACGGGTCCCACAACTCGACGCGGCCCTTGGCGCGGAACTCGACGGTCGAGTGTTTCGATGCACCCATGACCATGTAAACATCGCGCGGCCCGACCTTGCGGTGCATTGCCTTGACCGGTTGCGGGGCCTGCACATCGCGAGGAACCAGACTCTCGATCTGGCCCAACAGGGAGGTCCACACGTCGCCCGCCGCGCCTCCTCGATGCGCCTCGTGGACATTGGTGTGGTCGGGAACAGACAGGCCGGTCGTGTCGCGACTTGTACGCCATGCTTTGCCCGCGGGACGGGTGAGCGTGTAACGCAAGTCGTCCGTGGAAAGCACCGTCTTGCCGTCCTGGACGATCGCCAGAAACATGCCCGCGGTGCAGCGTTTTCCCGGTGCGTCGTGATCCAGCGCATCGATGGTGATCACGTCGCCGTCTTTCAGTGCGATCTGGCCGGTCCAGCCATTTGAGTAATCGACGCCCGAGCAGAGCTGCGTGTCGTTGCGATAGAGGGCCCCTGCGTTATCGCAGAAGAACCGGACACCGCAGGCCGATTTCGCGCCGGCCGGCGCCCGCCAGACGCCCTTGAAATAGACCTGCCGCACGGGCTCTTTCGACCAGGCCCAACGCCCGACGAAGCCGCCGTCGTAGCGGCGCACGGGCAGCGGCTTGCCCGACAGCCCGGCGATGCCGATGCCGCCGGCGTCGCTGCGTTGGACCGCCGGGCGGACGCCGGCTGCCGCCTGCGCGGCCGTCGCGCCGAACAGTTCCTTGACGGCCGCGTCGAGCTCCGGGTCTTCGCGACCCGCACGGTCGCTCGCCTCGGGCAGCGCGCCGGTGGCGATCACGATCCCGCCGGCGCGAAAAAACTCTCGGGCTTTTTGCAGGGTGGACCATCGCACGGCGCGCATGGCCGGCAGCACCAGCACGCGATACGAAGCGTCGGCCACGTGCAGGCGCCCATCGCGGACTCGGGCGCGAGCCAGCGACTCGAAATCCATGAAGATGAAATCGTAACCGTTGTTCATCAGCGTCGTGCCCGCGGCGAAGGCGGCACTGGTCGCCTCTTTGCCACCCAGTCCGGCCTGACCGGGAGCGACCGGATAGATCACGGCGACGTCACACCTGTGTACGCCCTGGCTCATCAGGTACGAGAGACGCTCGAAGTACTTCAGAAACACGCCCATGTGCTCCCAGTACGGCATGCGGAAATGGTAGCTCGGCGGCGCCCACTCCCAGAAACTGCCGTGCGTGGTGTAGTACAAACCGTGCAGGTTGAGCAGATTGCAGCCGTACAGGTAGTTCTCGCGCGTGGCCGCCATCAGGTTTTCGGGCGTGGCGCCCCAACCGAGGCTGTGGTACCCTTCGAGCCAGACGCGCGGGCGCCGGTATAGCTGGGCAATGGAGCTGGAAACCTTGCCCTTGATAAGATCGGCTCTTCCGCCCGGCGTATCGTGGCCGGGGGCCGTGTACCAGCGCACGGCGCTGAAATAGTCGCCGAATTCCAGCGGGTTGCGGCCGCGGCTGCCTTGATCGCAGCCGTAGATCTTGCCCCGGCTCCAGTGCCACTGGAAGATCGGGATGAAGTAGCGCTCCTGGGCAAGCTGCATCTTCACGTCCATGAAATCCAGCCGGTACTTGACGGTCTTCGGACCGACGTTCTGGAACATGGCCGGCAAAGCCTCGAACAGGTCATAGCCTTTCCGCTTCGCGAATTCTTTGGCGAGGTCGTCGGTCCAAATCCGATCGCCGACGCCGAACTTCAGCTCGTCGTGGAAAAAGTAG
>JABMRP010001036.1 GCA_013202535.1 Planctomycetota bacterium | reverse complement strand
CTCCTGAAGAGCCAACTCCTGAAGAGCCAACGCCTGAAGAGCCAACGCCTGAAAAGCCAACTCCTGAAAAGCCAACTCCTGAAAAGCCGACGCCCGAAGAACCAGCTCCCGAAGAGCCCAGCCCACCGGAAGGCGATCCGGCCGAAGCGGAGAACGAAGACACGGCCGCCGTTCCGGTCGATCGGCAATTGGAGAAGGCCCTGGAGTATCTCAGCGCCGAGTTGGCCCGGGCCGAGTAGTCTCAACGCATGTACCTACTGACCCTGGAAACCTCGTGCGACGAAACGGCGGCGGCCGTGGTGACCGACGGCCTGGAGATCGTCTCTTCGGTCGTGGCGTCGCAGGACGCGTTGCACCGGCGGTTCGGGGGCGTGGTGCCGGAGATCGCTTCCCGGGCGCACGTCGAGCGAATCCTCCCGGTCATCGACGAAGCGCTTGCCCGGGCCGAGTTGTCGGTCGGCGATCTTGACGCGGTGGCCGTTGCCAATCGCCCCGGTTTACCCGGCTCGCTGCTGGTCGGTTTGGTGGCGGCGAAGGCCTTCTGCGTGGCCCTGGATATTCCCCTGGTGGCCGTCAACCATCTGCACGCCCATATCTACGCCTGCCGCCTGACCGCCGGACCGGAGGTGTTTCCCTGCGTCGGATTTATCGTCAGCGGCGGGCACACGAGCCTCTTCCGGTGCGGAGGCCCGTTGGAATTCGAGCTGCTCGGGGCGACCATCGACGACGCGGCCGGCGAGGCGTTCGACAAGGTGGCGTCCATGCTGGGCTTACCCTATCCCGGCGGACCGGCCATTCAACGGGCGGCCGAGTCGGGTGATCGGCGAGCTCACCGCTTTCCGCGCCCGTTTCTCAAGGACCGCGACCGGCTCGATTTTAGCTTCAGCGGCCTGAAAACGGCCGTCCGCTATTCGATCGTCGGTCCCGGGCGGCAGGACTTCACCCAGGTACAACTCACCGACGGGCAAGTCGCCGATCTGGCCGCCAGCTTCGAGGAAGCGGTGGTCGACTGTCTGGCGGGCAAGGCGCTACGGGCGATGGAGAAGACGGGGCTCGATACGCTTTGCGTCGGCGGCGGCGTGGCGGCCAACGCCCGATTTCGCCGGCGCCTGGAGTCCGAAGCACGCCGGCACAAGTTCAAACTCCACGTCGCCCCGCTGAATCTCTGCACCGACAACGCCGCCATGGGCGCCATCGCCGTCGAACGTCTCAAAGCGGGCCTCACCGAGTCGCTTGAGTTGGACGTCGGCCGTTGAGCGGCGAGCTGGCACACAGGCGTAGCTAGTTCCTGTTGATCATAGTAGCAGGCACACTGGAGTGGGCCTTCCGATACCGGGAGAAGTGCGCGTTGCGAAGAAGATTGCAAATTGGGGATTGAGGATTGCAAATTGCAGATTTAGAACGTGAGATTCAGTTCCCACGCTAAGCACGAGACCCAAAGCCAACCGCGAAAATGAACACCGAGCCGTCAATTTACAATTTACAATTTGCAATCCCCAATTTGCAATCGTCCGTCCGCGTCCCAAGAAAGCCTTGCCCCAAGAGCCAAACTTTCCACCCCGAAAAACATAACCATCGCACACACATCACTCCGGACCAAGAACCTGTACACGTATAACTTCCCGAATTCGGCTACTATACGGAAGTAATTCCCGTACGAGTTCTACGGCCCATCCCCCCGGGTTTCCACACCCAGTAGATTATCCGGATCAAAATCAACCGCGGGCCATACGAGTTCACCTCGTTTTTGCGCCGCGGGATCTCCGTAGACGCCCATTTCCATGGAGTTACAGTCCAGCCATAGAGTGATCCGCCTGAGTTCTTCCGCCGACATATTTACATCATAATGGGAATTGCCGAGATAGCCTCCCTGATACAAAATAGCGCCGTAAGCGCCATGCTTCATGGGGATGCTTCGGGAACCACCGTGCCGGGCCCAGGTAAAAGCGCCAAAGCCGCCGCCCGCCCTGACGGTGCCGCCGGCCGTGTAAAACGCGTAGGGTTCCAGGCTATTGTAACTCATGTCGGGAGCAACCTTTTTACTTAGGTGACAGGCGGTGCAATGCTTGTCCAGAACGGGCTTTACCAGACGATAGAAATTGACCGGCTCGACTCCGCCCACCTCGGGCTCGATTTTTGACGGCGGCCATTGCATCGCGATTGGGCCCGGTGCAATAGGCGGTGATTCCCATTTGCTCTCGTGGCAGCCGACACAGGTCATCTGTTCACCGGGATGGACATAGGTGATGGAGCGCATGAGTTGCACGGCCATGCCTTTGTCATCTAAGATCTGGAAACTCAAGGCCTTTCCCACGGGCGCTTCGAAGTAGGCGCTGCCGTCTGCTTCAATGGGGACGGTACCGAGGACCATTCGACCCAAACCCTGGGGCGCATAGCCGAGATCGATGCCGCTGTAGAAATCGCCCGATTTGGGGATGAATTGGATAATCCGTAATTCCTTGAGTTTCACGTCCGCCGGCAGGGGTAAATCGGAGATGTAGTTGTTCACGATACTGATCGTGGCATTGGGCGACTCGGGCCGCAGACGTTCGCCCTGATGGGTGGCCGTGGGGATGACCGGCGGTTCGGTACGCGATGTGAGAGGGATGGGGCTCACCGGACGAAGCGCCCCGTTTTGAGCTTTCACAATAAGCGTCTTGTTGCCGAATTTGTCCAGAAGATAAATGCCGTCCCGGTAATTGACGAGATGAAAGGCTTCACTCAAGGGCCAGGCGGTGCCATATAGCCATGTACTTTCCCGAGACGGCCAGGTCTCTTCCGCTTCGGGAAACTTGCCCGGAGTAAGCCGGGCAATTTGCGAATCGTATCCGTCGTCTTCCATGCGCGTATCGATCACCACAAGCGAACCATAAGGGTCGCCGTGATGGGGCCCCGCGGTGGCGATATACTTATGAGAACCGGGAATCGCTCGGATATCCCATTCGGCAAACGGGCGTTTGTCGGTAAAGTAACCTCCGTCGTACGAAGAACCATGGGGGAAAAGCCGGACGCCGTCCCATTCCGCGCCCGGCATCGTGGAATAGGGATGGGGGTAATTGCCATGGGCCGAACGAGGGTCGCGCCCATCGGGATAACACGACCATAAATGCTGCGCGATGGCGGCGTCTCGGTCCACGTAGTCCCAGCGGGTATACACGAGCATCCCGTCGTTATTCACACTGGGTTGGTATTCGTCGTTCTCGAACCAACTCAGCGGAAACATGTCGCTGCCGTCGGCTTTCATGGAATGGAGAAGAGACTGGGGCGCATACGTGGTGAAACACCGGTTGAACATGTGCCCTTCGCCCCGGCCCGTGATGCGTTCGGAAATGAAGGCGATTCGGCCGTTGGGCAGAAAGCAGGGGTCCACGTCGTTCCAAGGCCCGTCGGTCAGTTGCACCAGATTGGAGCCGTCGGCATTCACGCTGAAAATGTGGAAACAATTGTCCGCGGTCCAGAGTTCGCGGTTGTTCGGGCGCCAGTTGGCTATCCGGCCACAGGGTTGGGTGTGGGAAAAGAGAATTTCCTGTCCATCGAAAGAAAGCTCGGGCGAATGAAACGCGCCCCCCGCGAGCTTCTGGCCTTTCAATCGCCCCTCTTGCACCACGGCGTTTTCCAACAGGTTGACCACGGTCGGGGAGGCGGACTTGAAGTCTTTGATGACATATAAACCACCGCCAAACATCTGCGTGTGCCCGTAATACTGCGTAACCTGATGCTGTCCGCCTTGATCGGATTTGCCGTATACCTTTCGTTCGACAAAAAGGACGTCATCGAAATCCAATAGGGGATTGGAAAAGGCCGCCTCTCGGGCCACCTGCTTAAGAGCGAAAAAAGACGACTGATCTTCCGCTTCCGATATCGCGGAGGTTTTTGCCAAAGTGGAGCCGTTTCCGCGGTCGCGAATTTCCCGAAGGCGTTTTTCCCAGGAAGACACGTCGGGGCCGTCCGGCATGTTCTTCAAGTACTGCAACAAAGCTCCCGTACGACGAAACGCCACATCCCGTGGGCTGCGGTCCGTGTCCCAGATGAGTGCCTGCTTGTCGAGTATCTTATCGTCGGTGGAGTGATGGGCCGTTGTTTTTGTGGGGGGAGTCGCCCGGGCGGACGCGATTTCCGTTCGTAGCGACTCGTATTCCGACTGCCAGTCGGAAAGCACCGAAACCGGCAGGTTCGACGCCGCGATGTTTGGCACGGACGGCACGACGATAACCGAACCGGGTTTGGGAACCGACGTTGGCGACAGCGACAGGTCGGTGGCCGGATCGAACTGGCCCGGCTTGAACTCGAACACGCGGACATGATCGATCGCGCCTTGGAACCACGACTGGTCGCCCACGCCGCTGCGATGAATGTAGCCAATTTCCAGCACTCCGCCCGGCGTGATGGGCGTGGCGGCCGAGGTGGCACCCGACGGTACGCCATTGACATAAAGCGTCGCCGTTCCGTTGTCGCGCACCAGCGCGTAGTGGGTCCATACACCGGGGGTAACCATAGCACTGCCGATATCGCCCCCACCCTGGTAATGTCCTCGGATCGTACCTCCGGCCTGCACGATACCCCATCCGCTGCCCAACAGGCCATTATTCGTTACGAAGCCCAGGGGATCGGTGCCATTGCCGGCTTTCACCCAAGCCTCGATACCGAAATTATCCTGGCTCACCGACGGCACCGTCGGCGCCCAATAGCCGTCATTACCGTCGAACGTCGTGGCGAATGTGCTTCCAGGCCACGGCGTGCTCGTCGTGTACGTCTGGGTGTTGGCGCTACCGGAGTTCGCCAGATTCAGATTGCTTCCGGCGACAGCCCGCCCAAACGTGCCGGTGGTCGCGCTACCGCCGTCGATGGCCGTGGGATCGTCATCGCCGAGTCGCCAGAGGCCCACGGTGGTAACGACCGCAAGTGCATTGCTCGCTAGCAGCAAGCAGAAAACGGCCACGAGAGCCGGAACCTTCATGGAGTGTTGCATCGGCACACTTTCAGGGAATTCTCTTGTACGAAAGCATTCAAGGTTCCATCTCGATATTCAGCACATTCTCGCCACTTCCGACCGCGAACGTCAAGCCGCTGGTCTGGGTGTCCCGGTACCTCTCGGGGATATCGGGCCGCGGTACGGGCTTCGCGGCGACAAGTTCGTCGAGATCGACCGGGCCTTTGGGACCATCGATGGCGGGTGCGACGCCTATTTGGTAGGTTCCCAGCGGCAGACCGTAGCCGGCGGCCATCGACACCTCGAACCGGCCCTCCTTGTCGACCACCGCTCGCATGTGGATGCCGCGACTCGCATCGCGAAACAGGACCACCGCGTCGGCGACCGGCTTGCCTTGGAACGTCACCTGGCCCGTCACGAGGCCGAGTTCCTCCTTGTTTCCGAAGCAGCCGACACACACGGCCGTGAGAAGCATGAGCGGCAACATTCGACGATGGCAAGCGGCCATGGTATCCATCCCGGGTTGAGGTGTCTTACTAAAACGTAACGACGTGTTGGTCGCTGCAATTGGCCAAGTCGTAAAGAGTTTGGATATCGATTCCTTCTTGCAGAAATCGGACGGAGCCATCGGCCAATCCCACATTGGCGCCGCCGCTGTGTGCCGACTGAATCGGCCGATTCGCACCGTAGTTGTAGCTTTGTCCGACGCCGATGGCGTTGAACGATTTCTCGTTCAGCCGGTGCATGACCGTGGTGACATTGAACGTGCGGAGCGAAGAGCCGCCGGCCGCCCCCATCTGGAATCCGTGCCAGCAGTCGCTACGGCAATCCTCCTCTTTGCCGGTGGCGTCGCGGCAGAAATCCGACTGTTCGCCGACCAGCAACGTGTTCGAGCTGCCGTCGGTAATCTGGGCGAAGGCGACGGCGCTTTCCCGGGTCAACACGCCCCCAAGCGACAAGTCGCCCATGTTGGCGGCCACCTGTACGACGCTCCGGTGGTCGTACGCCCCGGCGATTCCCGCATACGTGGGGCTGAACGATTGGGCATACGGCCAGGAATACCTCGGCAGCGGACTCGACGGGCAACGGCCGATCGGGAAGGAATACTCGAAGAGCACCGCGTGGTTTTTCGTATTGCCCGCCCCGGCGACGTTCCCCGACCAGCCCCAGTTGGGTGAGTTGGGATCCCAATCCAACTGGTCGTGGATCGCCTGCTGTTCGAAATGGGGCAGGATTCTCACCCACCAGGAATAGCCGTTGCCACCCGACGGCGTTTGGGCCCCTCCCGGAGGAAAAGCTCCTTGGGCCTCGTGAAATTCGTGCAGTGCCAGGCCGATTTGCTTGAGGTTGTTCTGGCACTGCATGCGTCGTGCCGCCTCGCGGACCGCCTGCACCGCCGGCAGCAGCAACCCGATGAGGAT
>JABMRP010001035.1 GCA_013202535.1 Planctomycetota bacterium | reverse complement strand
GGATATGAGCTGTGCGATCCAGTCGCGAGCTACTTGCAGTACTTGTCGAAGAACTCCATGATTTCATTCAAGTGATAGACGTCGTACTCATGCCCGGCCATGGGCGATGAAAAGTAGAGGCACTTCTCGGCAAGCTCGGCGTTTCTGTAGGCCTCATGAATCGCTCGATGCTGGTCACCGATGTAATTCCTGTTGTTCAAATGGCACCAGGATAGAACGAGCGCCGGCGAGTCTTCCTCCAAGTTCTCCCAAACCGCACTGGGATAACCGCCAACCGCGGGCATGCACACTTGGACCCCGCTTGATTTGAAATTGGACTCGGAGTAACAGCATGCACAGGATTTGGATATTCCAGCGGTGCCGATCTTGCCGGACAGCGAAAAATGCTCTTTGTGTGATTGCAGGTGACGCAGGCCATCGATCAGCGAGTGTGTCTGATTGCCGCTCTCCGGTCTCAAGAAACACATCGAGGCGAACGCATAGCCGTTGAAAAGCCACGAATACAGGATGGGCGTGTTCGCGTTGACGACGAATTCTCCTGTTCCGGTTGAACTGCCCTCGAACAGAAGGGGCACCCGATCAGCCTTCCGTGCTGCTTTCGGATACACGACGTCCATAAACAATGTCTCCCTGTTGTTTCCTCGCACGTCCTTTCCATGGACGTCTTCCTTGAACACAACATGGGCCTGGACGGTGTAGCCGGAAGGGATCACGTAGATGCCGGCCCTGTTCACTGGAATTCTGGAGTTGGACGATTTGCCTGGATAAGGGAATGACGTGAAGGACATCCCGTCGTTCGGGCCGGGATACTGGAGAAGATCCTTTCTGTTCTCGGTGTAGTAGCTCTGTTGCGTATGCCATTGCCCTCCAAAAACGCAGAACAGGCCATTGATGTCTGTCTGCAATTGGAGGTGATCCTTGATTTGGCCTCCCTGGCAATCAACTGCTGCGACCAGGAATCCGTCTTCGATAAGGCCTTCGATGATTGCACGATCGGCAGCCGTGCTTGGGCGCGGGATGCCCTTCAGGTTCATCACGTAAACAACCAGTCGCATTCCTTCGGAAGTGATGCGGTCTTCGCCCTGCAAAACACGCCACTTTGGTTCGACGGGCGAAAACACCCGGAAAGGACACGGCGCACGGAGCATCACGCTTTGATAGTTGCCGCTGAGCAACTCAACAGCACCCACCGGGGGAGTTTTCAGGCTGTCGTGTGTTTCCAAAAGGGGACTGGCAGGCGCCGCGTTGATGCTTGTGCATGTCAGGGCAAGCGCGCAAAGCGGCAAGACCACAACATCCATCATACGGTGTGAGTTGCTAAGCATCGGGATTGAAGTAGGCATGATTACCTTTACTTGTTCAACAGCTTGACTCATCCCCTTGCCCATCGCCTCGCATCCGCCGGGCCGACTTGCCCGAAGCCGAGCATGTTCGACTGACCAATCAGGATGTAGACATTGATCGTCTTGGTTATGTCGACCGGTTTCCCGTCGGGGTCGGGTAGTTGATCGGGAGCCTCGGCGGCAAAGGCAGGCAAGGCGAGCAGCACCAGCGCGACGGCGGCGATGGGCACGAACGATCGAGTTCGGCGGGGGAAAGTCATGGAGAGTCTCCGGTGGGTGGGGGCTCGTGATTCAGTTTGGCGGCAAGCCCGCCAGACTCTCAAACACAAACCGTTTCGTGGCGGGATCTTCTGATTGTATCAGACGGCGAAGTCGTTGGCGAGAAAGGGGGCTGTCGTTCTTCGGAAGGCCCTTTTCGTGTCAAAACCTCCGCGGTGCCACGCTCTTTTCACTTTGGCAGGGCTCGACACTTCGACTTCCGACGCGCGGCGGTTCAAATCGCCTCGGTCCGACACGCCTACGCAGATTCGACCTCGCGCAAAGGTCGCGGTGTACCGGGGCGAACACCATCGTCGAAATGATGACATTCGCTCCCTGGCAAGTTAGCCCTGAAGTGCACAAGGAGGGCGTGTCCTCGGTCAGTTGCGCGACATTTGGAAAGCGCACATGTCGAAAACACCGACGCAGTTTCGAGTAGGCGGTCGCCGGCTGTCTGCCACATCCCGCCACTGTGGCGGGCAGCGTGGCGTGACTGTCCGAAGAAACCACCGATAAAGAAACGACCCTGCCTCCCGCTGGCGGGCCGAACGGGTACAATGGCGGAGTCGACTGTTTTCGTGCATCATCAAAGGAACGTATTTTGAAACACACACAGGGCAGCGGACCCCACGGGGCACGGTAGCTTGGCCCGATCAGCGTTGGTATGATCTTGGTCGTTCACGATATGACCTCTTCGGTTGCCGATGCCCATGGCGGTGTGGGCCTGCTATACTAACACTCGTATCACCTTCCATCTTTTGAGGACGCGAACATGGACAATTCCGGCCCGCCGAAAGGGAGACCAAGCCACGGCAGGAGAGAGAAAAAGGAGGTAATTGAGTGAGACCGAGTATTCCTCTTTCATGTTTCTTTTTGATCGGTATCATCGGCGCCATCACCGCCCCTGATACTCTTGCTCAGACTTCCCGGAAGTTCATTCTTGAAGAAGCGGAGTCACGACTGCGTGCGATCTACGATCGACAGGAGTTCCGCGCCAAGAGATTTCACGCGGACTGGCTTCCTGATAGCTCGGGCTACACGGTCCAGGAGTCGGTTCCCGAATCGAACGAGCGGGCGCTGGTTCGCTATGAGGCCGCCAACGGCAAACGCACGGTGTTGAACTCGCATCGGAGCGAACACGCCCGCAGATCCGGCAACGTCTCCCCGGACGGCAAGAGCGTTCTCTTCTCCGAACAGGGGAATCTGTACGTGCGCGATCCGAGCAGCCATCGAAGGATTCCCCTCACGAAGAATGCGGTCAACGGTTCGGTTTCCAACAGCCGGGCAGTATGGAGCCCCGATGGAAGAAGCATTGCCTTCGTGCAATCGGACGATTCCCGAGTGAAGCTCAGGTCGGTCCTTGTCCCAAGCGACCCGTCATATCCGAAAGTAAGGGAAGTCCGATTTGCCAGGGTGGGCGAGACCATACGGTCGTTGCGTGTTGGTGTTGTCGACGCCCAGGGAAAGGAAACACGCTGGCTTTCCATTCCCGTACCGGCAGAGGGTTTCTATTTGGGGCAGGTCGACTGGGCTGGAAACTCGCATGAACTGTTGATCGAAAAACTGAGCCGATTCCGAAATGAGCGTGCGTTTCTCCTTGCCGACGTCCGCACGGGCGCCATCCGGCGCATCTTCCACGAATCCGACCCGGCCTGGGTTACCGCCAGCTACCACAAGAATGCCGGGCTGATGTGGATTCGCGACGGACAGGCATTCATTGTCCTGAGTGAAAAGGATGGTTGGCGGCACGCCTATGTCTACTCGCGCGACGGCAAGGAACTGGCGCTTTTGACCGCCGGCAAATACGATATTATCGAACGTGCCGTAGTCGACGAGCCGGGCGGTTGGTTTTACTACTACGCGTCGCCTGACAATGCGACCCAAAAGTATCTATACCGTGTACGTCTGGACGGAACCGGAGAGCCCAAACGAGTCACGCCTCTGGACCAACCCGGCACCCATGACTATGACTTCTCTCCGAACGCAAAGTGGGCGTTCCATACTTACTCAACTTTCGACACTCCTCCCATCACCGAACTTGTGCAACTACCCGAGCACCGGGTCGTACGGGTGCTCGAAGACAATAAGGAACTGCGAAAGAAGATGGAATCGGTGATCTCACAACCGACTGAGTTCCTCCAAATCAAAATTGGTGACGGCGTGGTCATGGACGCGTGGATGATCAAACCCAAGAACTTCGATTCCTCGAAGAAATACCCCGTTCTTGTCTACGTCTATGGAGAGCCGCACGGACAGACCGTGCTGGACGCTTGGGGAAAAGCCCATGCCGACTACCATCGCATGATCGCCGACCTCGGCTATCTGGTCGTGTCCATTGACAACCGGGGCACGCCGGCACCCAAAGGGGCGGCGTGGCGGCGCGCCATTTTCCCCAGTCTCGGTCCGCTTTCCACCGAGGAGCAGGCGGCGGGCGTTAAGGAGTTCGCCCGTACCCGCCCGTACGTCGACCTGTCCCGGGTGGGTGTTTGGGGATGGAGCGGCGGTGGGTCGAACACCCTCAACGCGATGTTTCGCAAGCCCGAACTCTTCCATGTGGGGATCGCTGTTGCGCCCAAACCGCAGCCCCATCTCTACAACGCCGGCTTTCAGGAGATCTACATGGAGACCCGCGAGACGAATCCGGATGGGTACCGCCGCTCCGCGCCAATCAACTTCGCCGAAGGCCTACAAGGAGACCTGCTGATCATTCACGGTACGGGCGAGACCAACACCCATCTCCAGATCACCGAAGGGCTGGTGGATCGCCTGATCGAACTCGGAAAGCAGTTCGACTACATGGCGTATCCCAATCGTGATCATGGGCTCTGGGAAGGTCGCGGCACGGCGGTCCACCTGCGAATGCTCATGACGCGGTATCTCACCGAACACCTGCCGCCTGGTCCCCGGTAAGCCCCCGGCATTTCCATTGAATGAATGGCATTCGGCATCCGGTGGTCCGAGCAGTTGCCGCTATCGACAAGCCGCTCGACCTGGGCCTCTCGGTCATCACCTCCAAAGACGATGCGCGCGGTGATCCTCCATGCCCCGATCGGCAAGAGCGTCTTGTCGAACCGGTATATTTCCTGCCTGCACGCCGACCCGTATTTCGGTCACGTCAAACCGGGCCAGCAAGTCAAGCGGATTGTCAACGTGATCTTTGCCGGTGCCGACTGGCGCCGCGTGGACGAGACCGCGAAACAACACGCCTCGGCAGGGTTCCCAACAAACAGACGTGAACAAGGAGTCAGGTAGTTGACTACCCACGCATTACGCCACTATACTGGCGGAATCCGCGGGGCTCGTGTCCCCGGCAACGAGCGGTTGTGTGTAGAATAATGCTCATGCAAACAAAAGGAGGTTAGTACCATGCAATCAATCAAACGTCGTACTTTTCTTAAGGCGGCATTGGCGGCATCGGCTGCGGGAGTCGCTCCGTTCAACATCCAGGCGGAGGGTCCGTCGCCGAACGGTAAGCTAAATATCGTGGGTGTTGGAATAGGCCGTCAGGGCTCAGGTGATCTGAGGGCTCTGGGAGGTCACAATATCATCGGCATTGCGGATCCCGACGAAGCATGGAGCGGGAAGCATTATCCGTCGACTGAAGTGAAGCGCTGGCGCGATTACCGGAGAATGTTCGACGAGATCGGGAAGGATATCGATGCTGTTTGTACGGCAACTCCCGATCATGCTCGCTTTGCGGTCTGCATGTATTTCATGAAGCGAGGCAAGCACCTATACGCCGAGAAACCTCTCTGTCATACGGTCAATGAGGCGCGCATTCTTTCTGAAGCGTCCCGGAAACACAAGGTAGTGACCCAGATGGGCAACCAGGGTCATTCGGCGGAGTCAACCGCCATGATCAGGGACTGGATCAAGGGCGGCTCCCTAGGGAAGGTCACGGAGGTTGTCGGTTATAGCAGGAAGAACTACGGGACCAAGGTACAGCCCGTGCAGGGGTCGGTCATGCCGAAAACCCTGGACTGGAATCTCTGGCTGAACAGGGCCGAGGAAATACCGTTCAGCACGAGTTACATGAACAGGGAGTGGATTCGTTACAGCCATTTCAGCGGTGTGATTGGCGACATGGCCACGCACATTCTGGATCCTGCAAATTACGCACTCGAGTTGGGTGCCCCGATCTCCGTGGAGGCCGAGGTGTTGGATAAAGATCGCGCGTTCCCCGGTGCTCTGCCCATGGCCGGCGTGATCACATGGGAGTTCGCGGCCAGGGGCGACCAGCCGCCGGTAACCATGAAGTACTATCTGGGGCCGGAGATCTCGTACCCGCGTCCGAAACGGCTCGAGGAGGGACGCGCGGCGCCGTTCATGAACAGCGGCTCTGTCATGGTTGGCGAGACGGCATCGATGCTTGCCGGCAGCCATAGTCAAGGTCCCAGGATATTTCCGGAAGCGGCCATGCTGGCAACGCCAAAACCGCCCCAAGTGTCTCAGCGCAACAAGGGCGGTGGTCACACCGGCAACTGGACGAAGGCGATCATCGATGGCGGCAAGGCCATGTCGAACTTCGAATATGCGTGCCCATTCATGGAGACTCTGATTCTCGGCGACGTGGCCCTTACGAATCCCGGCAGGAAGCTGATCTGGGACGCGAAGAACATGAAGATCACAAACGACGAGGAAGCAGACAAGGGCATGTTCATGCGCCGGCGCGCCCCACGCGATGAAATGGGGTGGATCTAGCGCCGGGGTCAGCACGGTCCGCAGCCGCTGGTGGCGCTGAGCCATAACCCGATTCTCATTCTATATACTCAAACCGAAAACACGGGAGTCCGAAAATGGGGACTGGCTCCGTCGAGAGCCTCGCCATGAAGCGGTTGAAGCGCCGGCCGACGGTGCCTGTCCCCTTTTTCGGACGGACCATCGGAGACGCGTGAAAAAGGGGGACAGGCACCTCGCGGCTGTTCTTGTGAAGATTCGGCGTGTTCGGTGCTCGGAGCCAGTCCCCATTTTTCACTTCCGTTTACAGTTTGTACGAGTTTCAATCGGCGAATGTTTGCACCCGCGTGGCCGGTATGGTATCGTCGACGATGGCCCCGGGACGTTCACGGGCCCATGGTAACCCGAAGCGTAAGCGAGGAACTGCAGATGAACAACCATTGGCGTTGGATGTTGGGACTGACCGTGGCCGTATTGCTGTTGGGGATGCCGGCCGGCGCTCCGGCCGACTCGGGCGATTCGACCCGAATCGACAATGAAAAGCAGCAGGCCTGTACCATTGCCGGTGGGTACCCCTATCGGGAGAAGAGCGACTATGTGCTCAAGGAACTCGACCTCAAGCCGGGCGACGTGGTCGTCGACATCGGCGCCGGCGACGGTTGGTGGTCGGAGAAAATGGGGCAAGCAGTCGGACCCGAGGGAGTCGTTCACGCCGGCGAAGTCGCCCAGGACAAGGTCGACGGGATGAAGAAACGGTTTGGGGAGAGCTTGCCGCAGTGCAAAGCGTACGTATGCCCCACCGACGGCACCGGGCTGGAAGAAAACACCTGCGATCTGGCATTCCTCTCCAAGACGTACCACCATCTGAACCACGACGGACACGTCGACTATCTCCGCCATCTCCGATCGGTGGTCAAGCCGACTGGTCGCGTGGTCGTCATCGAGCGTCACATCGCGCTGTCCGAAGGCCGGCAACGGGAGCACGGTTGGTCGCCCGGACTGTTGACCCAAACGGCGGAGGAAGCCGGCTGGATCCTCGTCCGCTCGGAGTTGATCACCGGCACGCATCACTTCATTGCGATCTTCGCCCAGAAGGAGATGTTCGCGAGTAAGGCGCCGGAGAAGAAGGAGTAGAGTGTTTAGCCCCGGCACTTGTGCCCGGCGTTTTGCATGGGAACCAGATCGCACGGAAGAGACCGCCCATGACAAATGAGACTCCCGACCCCCACCAACTGGCCGATTGGGATCGGCGGATCGTTTGGCATGCGTTTACGCAGATGGCCGAGTACGAGCCGCTGATCATCGAACGGGCGAAGGGCTGTACTCTGGTCGACGTCGAGGGAAACGAGTATCTCGACGCCACCAGCAGCATGTGGTGCAACGTGCATGGGCACCGGCACCCGCGGTTGGATGCCGCGCTGCGCGAGCAGTTGGACCGCGTGGCCCATGTCACCTCGCTGGGCGCGTCGAACCCGACGACGATCCGGCTGGCCAAGCGGCTGGTCGACATCGCGCCGGACGGATTGGAGCACGTTTTCTTTTCCGACGACGGGGCCACGGCCGTGGAAGTGGCGGTCAAGATGGCCTTTCAGTATTGGCGGCAGCGTGAGGACCCGCGGCCGGAGAAGGTCTCCTACCTGGCCCTGGGCGATGCCTATCATGGCGATACGCTGGGCAGCGTGAGCGTGAGCGGGGTCGAGCGCTTCCACGCGATGTTCCGGCCGCTGCTGTTCGAGACGGTTCGTGTGCCGGCGCCCGACATGTATCGGCTTCCCGATGGGATTACGCCCGAGACGGCGCTGGAACATTACCTGCACGAAGTCGAGCGAGTGTTGAAGGAGCATCACGCGAAGCTTGCCGCGATGGTAATCGAGCCGCTGGTGCAAGGGGCCGCGGGCATGATCGTCCATCCGCGGGGTTTTCTGCGCGGCGTGCGGGAACTGACGCGTCGATACGATGTGCTGCTGATCGCCGACGAAGTGGCCGTGGGCATGGGCCGCACGGGGCGGATGTTCGCCTGCGAGCATGAAGACGTCGCTCCCGACTTCCTCTGTCTGGCCAAGGGCCTGACCGGCGGGTATATGCCCCTGGCGGCCACACTGGCGACCGACGACGTCTGGCGGGCATTTCTGGGCGACTATTCCGAGTCGAAGAGTTTCTTTCATGGACACACCTACGGGGGCAATCCCTTGGGTGCGGCGGTGGCGCTGGCCACGCTCGACGTGTTTGAAGAAGAGAAGACCCTGGACGCCATGCGGCCGAAGATCGCCCGGCTGAGTGAGCATCTCC
>JABMRP010001034.1 GCA_013202535.1 Planctomycetota bacterium | reverse complement strand
CTCCTCCTTACCGTTCCAGGCGATCACGGCCCGCTGGTTCGGTTGAAACAGCGCGGTGGCCGGCTTCAGCGGAACCGGCCGCCGGTCGGCTCGTGCCGACGCCGCCAGCAGAGAGAGTGCCAAGACGGATAGACCGGCAATCCTGAACCTCGGGATTCGCTCCATGGTCCGATATCCTTTCCACCGCCATCTTACACCGCGGCGGGGTATTCGGCTACTCGGGCGTCGAATCGGGCATTAAGTCGACCACCACCAACTCCGGCCGGCAGAGAAACCGCATCCTTGGCGCCCGGCCTCGTTCCATGCCCACCCCGCGAGAGACCAGCAGCTTCCGGCCGTCGCCCAAGTCGGTCAAGCCGGCTGCCCAGCGGCGCGGCACCTCGGAGAAAGTGATCACGGGGCCAAGACCGGGCAGCCGAACCTGCCCCCCGTGCGTGTGGCCGGCGATCATCAGATCGGCTTCGATCGGCACCAGCGCGAAGTCGGGCCGGTGTCCCAGCACCACGCGGAACCGCTCGCTGTCGGCTGCCCACAGATGCTCCGCCGGGCGGCGCGAGTGATCGAGTTGCAGGCAGGTCAACCGCAGCGGATCCACGTCGAACGATTCGCTCGCCCGCACCGGGGTGATTGGCAGATCGTCGAACATGGCCGCCCATTGCGGGTCGCCGTCGACATTTCCGCGGACAGCATAGACGCCCATCGGGGCCGCAAACTCGATCTCGCGCAGGAACGCGTTGATCTGCCCACGCAACGTCTCGCGCCGCGCGGCGTCGGCATGAAGATAATCGCCCGCCAGCAGGATCAGGTCGGGCTTCTCCCGCAATACCCGGCGGAAGACTTCCCGCTCGTACTCGCCGAACCGGTCGGTCTGCAAATCGGCCAGCACGACGATCCGCACCGGGCGATCGAGCTTGGGGCTGGCGATCTCGATCCGCGTGACTTCCAACCGGGTCGGTTCGATGAAGAAGGCGTCGATGCCGATGCCGGCCAAGGCCAAAGCGGCGACGCCACACACCAGGGCCGTCTTCTTCGCCGCGCGCCGCAGGAGCAGCGCCGAGCCGGCCAAACCGATCGTGCCGTGAACGAACAACCCATAAGCCGACAGGCGGACGATGCCGAAGAAATCGCCGCCGAGCATCACGGCCAGAAACACGGCACCGGCGGCCGCCGCCATCATGGCGGCAAACCAGGTCCGCAACGTCCGGTTTCGACGGATCAGTCGCAGCGCCGCCACGTCGGCGATCAGAACCAGCGCATGGTACAGATAGGTGGAAATCACGGTTTCTTTGGAGTGCGATGACTTGTCATCGCTTTCCTTTTCTCTGAATGCTTCCTTGCGTGAAAACCCGAACCACCCCTCAACACCGGGCACAAGTGCCTGGGCTAAACGGAATCTACTCCGTGCCAAGTTTGAAATCGACGCCCGTCTCCTCCATCTCCGCTTTGACCGTGAACTCCTGGCCCGAGGTGGCGGCGTCCCGATACTTCTCGGGAATCTCCGTCGCCGGAATGAACTTTGTATCCTCGTCCCTAGGGGCGTGGACGAGGTTTTCCACCGCGTTGCCGTCTTGGTCTTTGGTTACCAGAGTGAAAGAGTAGACGTCCTTGAACGCTGCCGTCTTCCATCCGTCCTCCCGTTCCGCGTCCTTGTGGAGCGTTTCCTCGACCACCTTCGTACCGACGGGAATCCTGTAAAGGATCTTGTCGATCTCCAGCGTGGTCACCTCCTTGCCGTCTTCCTCTTTGGTGACTTCCTTCATCCGCGCGATAAGATCCATCGTGGGCACGATGCGCACGCGGTAGACGGTCCCTTCGGGAGCACCGCCGGCTCGCTGATCGGTGGCGAACTGGTAGGTGCCGTCGGTTCCCGTTCGCAGTTCGGCATCAAGCCTATCGTCTTCGGTATCGAGGTAGACGGTGGCGCCAATGACCGGCTTGCCGTCGAGGGTCACCGTGCCGCCCAGCGGATAATACGTCACCGAACTGGAGAACAGCCAGTAGAGCCCGACCATCACCACCACCAACAGGGCGGATAGAATGCGGAAGTCGAAGATCCCGCCCCAGGTGTTTTCACCGCGAAGCGCTTCGAAGGGCGATTTCCAGACCAGCTTCTGGCTTTCTTCGGTGTGTTGATGGGGCCAGATCAGCGAAACGGTGAAGATGAACACCGATTCGACGACGAACAGAATGAACGCCATGAAGAGACTGTTGATGGCCAGGAAGTTGGCTAGATGGATGTTGATGTCGTCCAGTTCGATGACGTGAAACTTATCGAGCAGGTTCATCGTGTACATGAT
>JABMRP010001033.1 GCA_013202535.1 Planctomycetota bacterium | reverse complement strand
CCTCCCGGCGCGATCCGCTGCTGTGGCTGCCGATGGTGATGGCCCTCTGGGCAAACCTTCACGGCTCGTTCGTCACCGGGTTGGCTGTGTTGGGGTGTTACGCCTTGGCCACAACCTGGGATGTCGGGCGGCGGAAGTCCGATTGGATGGCCGCTTGCCGCGATCGCTCGGTTCGCCGCGCGTGGCTGGCGTTGATCCTCGGCGTCGGCGCGACGTGTCTCAATCCGATCGGAGTCAAACTGCTCCCGGCCGTGCTCGGTTTTTCCGGTCATGCGGCTCTTGACGGTATTTCCGAATGGCGGACCATGACACTGGACAGCCTCAGCGGAGCGCTGTTCGTCGTTTCGCTGGCGGCGACCTGTCTGGTCTTGTATTGGAGTCCGCGACGCGTCTGGACTTTCGAGATCCTCCTGCTGTTGGTCTTTGGACTGGCAAGCTTGACGGCCATTCGCATGTTGGCCTGGTGGGCCATCGCGTGGCCTTGGGTGATCGCCCCCCATGCGGCCGCGGCCTGGGTCCTGGTCCGGCCGGCCCGCGTCGAGGATCCCGACGAACACACGACGCCGGTTCCCATGCGAACGTTCGTGGCCGTGGTGATCGTCGTGCTGGCCCTGCTGTGGTCGCCGCCGATCTTCGGGCTGGCCGGCG
Source organism: Planctomycetota bacterium (assembly GCA_013202535.1). Taxonomy (GTDB): domain Bacteria; phylum Planctomycetota; class Planctomycetia; order Pirellulales; family Thermoguttaceae; genus JABMRP01. The sequence continues at coordinate 8,182 of JABMRP010001033.1, read as the reverse complement.
GCAAGCCGCGCGGGGCGGAATCGGTGATGGCGAAGGAAACACCCCATCGACTGGCCGAAGAGATCGCCGGACGAAACCTCACCGGCCGCTTCTGCTCGCCGATGGATTGGGCCGATTATCTGACGTGGCGGACCCACGGGGCCCTGGAACCGATGGTTTATTCCCACGTTCACCTGGTCGACGGGCCGACCTGGCAGGATTTTCACCGAATCCGCCGCCTCGACGCCGGCTGGCAACAAGTGGCCGACCGCCACGGGATCCGGTACCTGGTGCTGCGGGCAGACGACGGAATCCCCCCGAAAGAGGTATTAGCGGCCGGGCCTCGGTATCAACTCATCTACCGCGACGACCAGGCAGCCCTGATCGAGATTCTCCCGGCTTCGGAGTAGATCGGGTCGAAGTAGGAATTGTAAGGTGTTTTTCCGTAAGTGGTTAAGTATTCTCGTTACGACGCTTCCGCGTCGTAACGCAAGCCCGGACGCTTCGCGTCCATGAATCAATGTAAGCCTTGATTGTGAAAAGGTTTACAACAGTAGAATAAGCATCGCCGTCTCGCGGCCCCGGGCATCAGATACAGGAGTTGCAGGCGGCGGCATTCGGCATGGGGTAAATTCTGTTGGGGGGGTTAGTGGTAAAGGACCGATTCTAGGAGTTGTGGCGGCCGGTGGGAATTTTCCAGATTTTCTGCCCTGGGCCGGCTTTTTTCTGGACGCGAGCCTTGACGGCTGGTATTGTAGATGTCGGATTCGGTCCATTTGTACATACGGCAACACAGGACGCGATACGGGGATTCGACCATGAAACGGACATCTTTCCGCGGTACTTTTTCGCAACTGGCTATCGGCATTTCCGCGGCACTGCTGGTTGGTATGGTGTTTTTGGCTTATGGCGCCGGTGAGGCGCAAGCGGCGCCCGCGTATGTGTATGCCGACGAAGTGGCGGAGTTTCACGACGGCGGCCACGGCGGTGGTATATCGCGAACGAACGTGTCCATACCGGAGGGGACTTTGGCCGGGCCTTACGGCGGTTGGTACCAGCAAGTCGGCACTTATAATGAGGGAGCCTATCCGGTCTATCTAGCGGACCCGGCGACTTATCCAGGCGGCGCCGGATTACTTCCGCCGTTGGCCGCACTTCCTTCCCAAACACGCGGCTTCCCCGAGTTCGATGTCTTAATCGGCCCTGAGATAAGCTACGGTTCGTTTCAGATTCTGACCAACCCGTCTCCGTCTGAGGGTTGGTATATTCCTGCCCTGGCAAATCCCGTCGACTTCTTGTCGTTGCCTGGGATTGGCCCCGATGAAGTCCTGAGTGACGCGAGCGAGAACAGTTGGGTCATTATGAACTTCCTCGACGAGGTCGTTTTCGACGGCCCGGGCGACGATCTGTTCGTACCCTCGGCGTTTTCCCAGTCCGAGCAAGCGCGGGTTTACGTGAGTTCAAGCCTGTATGATTCTGGAACGTCCGCCCTGTCGGATTTCGATCTGCTGGGCATCGTCACCAGCGATGGCTCGGGCAATGAGAGTATCGACCTGACCGGTTTGGCGATTTCGGGGAATTACAACGGCACAGTGCGATCCGTACTGGTGGAAGGCTTGGATTTGGAGCCGACGTCGTTTGGCTACGACCTGCTGCACATCCGCGGTGCTGTTGATAGCACGCGCCCGCTGGAAGGCGTTCCGGAGCCGTCCAGTTTCGCGCTCTGTGGGCTGGCGCTGTGCGGATTCCTCGTCTGGCGACGACGTCGATCGCGCTGAGCGATCGCGACGCCGACAAACTGACGAAGCATGACGCACGGGTGGATCTTCCACCCGTGTTTCGTTTCTTGCCCACCGCCGGCGGGCAATTGGGCTTCCTCCTCTTGGGCCGAGCAGCCCGTTGAACGAGTCGTGTTTTTCCGTTTGGGGTGCCATGGGCGGCTCGCCCGCCCTTGCCGAACCCTGGGAAGACAAGGGCGGGCAAGCCGCCCATGGCACCCGCTTCTACGTATCGACGTTTTCCAGCGGGCTGCTCGGTCCGTTTCAAGGGCCATCTGGGACGGATTTGTTGCCCAACCTGAACAGAATTGTCAGGAAATCTGAATACGGTGTTCCAGGATCAGGGCGCGGAGCCGCCCGATCCGGAGTCACCGGGCCAGCCGTCATGCCCGAAATCATGTGTTAAACTGGGTAATCTGGCGTATTTGGGAAGAATACAGAAAAAGGGAAAGATCGGCACGCTTCGTGCTATACCTAGAGTCAGTGCCGCTGGCATGAGTGGCACGAAGCGAAATGGCAGCGCGATCGTCCTGGCAGTACGCGATCGCACACGTTCCCCTTGTTCTTCGTCTAAGGAGTAGTGAAATGAAGAGTCTTTTGAACCGTATGTGGCGTGAGGACGAAGGCGTGTTGACCTTCGAGTGGATCCTCATCATCACCGTTCTGGTGATCGGAATTGTCGGCGGCCTCAGCGCCGTCCGCGACGCCGTGGTCAGCGAGCTGGGCGATCTCTCGCACGCCATCACCGAAGTGGATCAGAGCTACTCGGTCCTCAACCCGATGGAAGTTCGCGTCCACACCGACCAGGTCGATGGTGGCTCGAACTCGCTCTTCATCGACGCCCCCGAGTACATCCTCGAGTGTCGTCCGCCCAGCCCCGATCCCGTGGATCCCGAAGATCCCGCGACCCCCGGTGGCCCGTAACGTCCGAGTTTCCTTATTTCCTGTGTGGCCGCTTCCATGTGGCCTCTCGGGAACCGGGCACGCTTGAGAGTGTCATCCGCGGTACGGAGTGTTTCCGTACCGCGGATTTTTCATTTCTTGCCCGGCGGTCGAAATAGATGTTCTCAGTCGTGAACGATTCTGTTTCACTCTCTGAACATGGTGTCTAGTGTTCTAAGTGCTTTTCCCGAGGCTTCCCCTAAATGCCCCTCTTGACCGCTTGCCGTAAGTCGTCCCGTACAAACGATTAAATGCATAGAATCGGAAAAATCGGAAAAATCGGAACTGTTGGTACGGTAAGTGCAATGCTCTGTGCCCTGCGTGATGAATGTGAACACTCTCGTTATGAGTGGCATCGCGGTCGGTCCATGGGGGCTGGTCGCACACGTTTCCCTACTCCAAGGCACAAGGAGCTACACAGTGAAAAGTCTTATGAGCCGAGCGTGGCGGGAGGACGAAGGTGTTTTGACCTTCGAATGGATCCTCATCATTACTGTCCTCGCGATCGGCATCGTTGGCGGCCTCAGCGCCGTTCGTGATGCCATCATCAGCGAGCTGGGTGATCTCTCGCACGCGATCACCGAACTGGACCAGAGCTACACCATCCTTAACCCGATGGAAGTTCGCGTCCACACCGACCAGGTCGACGGTGGTTCGGACTCGCTCTGGATCGACGCGCCCGAGTTTGTCGCCGAATGCCGTCCGGGTGTTGAGGAATTCATCAACCCCAGCGCCACCGCTATCATGGAAGGTGCATACTCCGACAACGGTACGGGCACCGGCGGCTAGAGATGAGGTTTTGCTGGTCGGGCATCACGCCCACCCGGCAACGAGTCCGACCGGAGCCGGCCACCGATCGCTGAGTTCGCTCGGCAACCAGATCGGTGCTGAAGCAACGTCGGCTGAGGATGGAAGATCATCGTGACGCATCCGCGGTAGCCTGTCGAGACACGTGTCCCGTGGTACGGCCAAACACCGGACCACGGGACACCATTCGACTTCGGCCCACCACACCAGCGATGCAGCGGCAGAAGGCGGGCGATCGGCAACACCCGAGCAATCGGCAATACCCGAGCAACCGTCTGGCGTACGCAGGACCTTGGTACACCAAACCGCTGTGGAGACGGTCACTCCGCCAACTCTTCCTGCTTGTGTGCAAGACATGAAGAACCGGCGGGTGGACCACGATGATGCTCGCGTGCCGACGTAGTAAACGAAACTGTTAGGGCGAAGCCAAGCGTAAACGGAACGTGTGCTGCCCATGCGGTCCTGCTGCCGCCGCCCGCAGTTCGGGAGAAGTCTGGAATCCAGATTTCACCGGACTGCCGGCGCAGCGGGATTTTTTCGTTTCTTGAGACGTCAACATCTCACAGCGCTAATATTTCATTACGGTGCCTGTGCCCCGTCTATCCGGCAACGGTCGGCAGCCCATTGCCGGGTTGTTTCTTTGCGACGTTCCCCCCAGGCAACCCTCTCTTCTGCGCGCGATCCAGCACGCCGGTCCGGGAACCTTCCGGTTGTAGCACTTCTTATCGTTATTCCAGGGGGCTGCGATTCCATGGCCGGTTCTCATCCGCCCATGTGTTGCCTGAGGTGAACACAAGGAGGGAGTCGAATCACCGGTTGCTTCGGAAATGAAACGTCCCGGCGGCGCGCCCCCGGGCATGATCAAGGAATTCGGCGTGCGATAAGTCCAAGCGGGCAAACGAGTAAGTGTTAATCTGGGTAAACTAAGAAGGCAAGGAAAGGTTTTGGTACGCCAAGTGCTTTTAGTCCCGTCGAAGCCGACCACGTTGGGCACAAGCAACCGTGGCGGCACAGCCAGGTCGAAGTAGGCCGGCTGAAAGCACGTTCCGTAGTGTTTGTACAAGGAGTTGTTGAGTTATGTTGAATCGCATGTGGAAAGAGGACGAAGGCGTCCTGACGTTCGAGTGGATTCTGCTCATCACCGTCCTGGTCATCGGTGTGGTTGGCGGCATGAGCGCCGTTCGCGACGCCGTGATCAGCGAGTTGGGCGATCTCTCGCACGCCATCACCGAGTTGGATCAGAGCTACTCGATCCTCAACCCGATGGACGTTCGCGTCCACACCGACCAGGTCGACGGTGGCTCGAACTCGCTCTTCATCGACGCCCCCGAGTACATCCTTGAGTGTCGTCCGGCCATGGACGAGGGCGTTGTCACCGCCGGTCCCGCCGAAGAGGCTGCCTAAGGCTAGCGATGAGTTTTTGCTGGACGGGCATCAGCCCACCCGGCAAACGAGTTAGGTCGCAAGCGGCCTCCGCGGTACTTCGGTACCGCGGAGTGCCCTTCGGCCCTGCGAGTGAGAGAGGCGAAGCGAACAGAACGCGGGTGAGGTGACAATAAACCGTATGGCCCACCGAGGCGGGCAGAACCCTTTTTGGAACAGGAAACTTATCGTGAAGACACATCTGAAGCGAATCTGGAACGAGGACCAGGGTGTTCTCACCTTCGAGTGGATCCTGTTGATTACCTTGCTGGTGATCGGAATTGTCGGCGGACTGTCGGCGGTCCGCGACGCAACGATCAGCGAGCTGGGCGACCTGAGCCACGCGATTGTGAACATCGATCAGAGTTACACGGTCAACGACTCGCCGTGCATCCCCGGCGATTCAGGCTTCGGCTGGACCGATGACGAGGAATTCGTCGTCGAATGTCGTCCGGACGAACCGGCCGTGACCCAAGGCGGCCCAGAAGGCCCCTGGGTGGCACCGCCTAAGTAGTCCAGAACAGCAAGCCGGCGAAGCCGAAGACTCGGCCGAGCCGGCCCATGAAACAACGGACCGCGGGGGTTGACCGAGAAAGCAACCGTGACGCCGGGTCCGAGCGTAGGGCAGGCACTAACGAGTTCCCCATTTTGAAAGGGACCTAATGAGCGGATTGGTAGTATTTGTCGCAGCCGTCGCTTTATTCACCGGAGTGGCGGCCGTCCTGGACATTCGGATGCACCGCATCCCCAACTACCTGACCGTTCCCACGGCCGTGCTGGGATTGATTTACCACACCGTCGCGCCGGGCGGATGGGGTCTTGCGGCCTCGCTGGGCGGATTGGCCCTTGGCTTCTCGCTCTTGTTGTTGCCCTGGTTGATGGGCGGCGGCGGCATGGGCGACGTCAAGCTGCTGGCCGCCTTGGGCGCCTGGCTCGGGTGGAAACTGATCCTGGTGGCGTTTGCCACGAGCCTGGTGTTTGGCTCGGCGATAGCCATGGGAGTCCTCATCTACAATGTTCTGACACGGGGTGTAACCGTCGCGGGAAAGAAATTCATCGGAAAACGACAGAGCCGGGATCGTCAGGGAAGAAAGCGACGTCCGGCACGAGTTCTGCCGTTTGCAGTTCCGGTGGCCATGAGTACCTGGGCCCTGTTGGCCTGGCTGGTCACCCAAGGCTTCTAAACGATCGGCCCACGCGGCCCAGTGTTTGGGAAGCCCCGGCGACGAGTTGACACGTACGACCATTGCGTGTGATTGACGACCATTTCGTGTAATTTACGTCCCGTTTTTCAGGAGACCTCAGATGAAACGCATCAGTCCGGGCACCGTGACCATCGGCGTGATTGCCATTCTGTTCGGTTTGGCAACGGCCTACGCAGCTCGCCAGTACTTTGCCGTCGCACCGGCGGAAGAAGCAGCGGCGCCACAACAGGAGATGGCCAACGTGGTCATCCCCCGCATCAACCTGCCGAAGTTCAGCCGCATTCGCAGCCAGGACGTCGACCTGGTCGAAATCCCCGTTTCGCAACTTCCCGCCGGCGCGGTTCCGGCGAAGTCGCGGGCCTTGTTCCGCTTGGTCAAGACAACGGTCCTGGCCGGCTCGCCGATTCTGGAAGAGGACTTGTACGACGTCGACGAGACGCCGCGAGTTACCGACCGACTGCCGGCCGGTTATCGAGCGGTCACCATCAAGGTCAGCGCCGATAGCGCGGTCAACGGCATGATCCAGCCGGAGTCGCTGATCGACGTCCTGATGACCGTTCGAGGCAATCGTCCCGAGCTGAGCGGCGTGGCCACGATGACCCTGCTTCGCAGCGTCAAGGTTCTGGCGACCAGCGAGAATCGTTACCGGGCCAACGAAGACCGGGCGTCGAGGATGAACAACGTCACCCTGGCCGTCACGCCCCGCCAGGCCAACAGCCTGACGCTGGCTCAACAATACGGCACGCTGAGCGTCACGCTTCGCGGCGAAGACTCCGACGTCACGATGGTTTCCGACGGCGACGACCGGGACCTGGTCAACCCGTACGATCTGACCGGTCTGGCCCCGATCGAACCGGTTGCAGCCAGCAAGCCCAAGCAAGCCGAGATTTGGCGAGGCGGCTCGGTCCACAAGGTCTCGTTCGAGGCAGAGCAGATTCGCGAGTCGCGGGACGCCACGGCGGCCCTTCGCGGGATCAACCAGCAGCCGACGCTGGCCGTACCGGTCAGTTCGCAGTCGCCGGTCGAGCGGTCCCTCCGCTATACGGTGAGCGTTCCCATCGAGGCCGAGCAGGCCGCCGAGGAAACCCAATAACCGAGTTTCCCGCCAAGGGCTCGGCAACGCCTCATCGCGTTGCCCCGCCCCGGCGAGAACCGATTCGTCACGAGAAGAAGATACACGTTACGCTTTATTGTACGGTAAACCGGGGTATATCCCCTTGTGAGACGCGGAAGCCATCGCGGGACCACCGCAGCTTCCAGTCTTTCGCCCGCAAAGTCTAACTCTCCGCCTGGGAGTGCCACGGTATGAAAACCCGACTTTTCCGCCAGAACCATGAGCCCGCGACCGACGCAAGTGAGCCGACGCGGGAACAAATGGAGACGGAGTTTCAGAAGCTGAAGACTCGCGTTCATCGCGAGTTGATCGACTCGCTTGATCTTTCACGGATCGGGTCGCTCGGCGAGCTTCAACTCCGGGCCCATATCCGAAACCTGGCCGAAGGACTCCTTCGGTCGCTTCCCGAGTTGTCGACGATCGACGAAGATCGGCTGATCAACGAACTGATGGCCGAATCGTTCGGCCTGGGACCGCTGGAGCCCTACATGCAGGACCGCGACGTGACCGATATCCTGGTCAACGGTCCTTCCGAAGTGTACGTCGAACGTCTCGGACGTCTGCAGGAGACGAACACCGTCTTCGCCGACGAAGAGCACCTCATGCAGATCATCCAGAGGGTGGTCGCTCGGGTGGGACGGCGAATCGACGAGCAATCGCCGATGGTCGACGCCCGGCTGCCGGACGGCTCGCGTGTCAACGCGATCATTCCGCCGCTGTCGCTGGAAGGTCCCGTCCTTTCCATTCGCCGTTTCGGCCACAAACCGATGCAGATGAACGACCTGCTGTCGTTCGGCTCGATCGTCCCCGAGATCGTCACGCTCTTGCGAGCCGCGGTCGAAGGCCGCATCAATCTGGTGGTCAGCGGTGGTACGGGTTCGGGAAAAACGACGCTCTTGAACAACCTCTCGGCTTACGTTCCGATCGAAGAGCGT